>JAVHRY010000083.1:0-11071 GCA_036171915.1 Elusimicrobiales bacterium
GGTACGAACAGAAGGCCGTCTGCATACTGCTGACGCTGCTGTCTCTTGGTATAAAGAACATCCGCCTGGGCCCCACGCTGCCGGCCTTCGTAACCCCCGCCGTGCTGAACGTGCTGGTGAAAAAGTTCAACATCATGCCGGTAACCACCGCGGAGAAAGACCTGGAGGCGATACTGGGAGTTAAAGCGGCCAAGTAAAACCGCGCGGACGCACAGGAAGCCTGCCCCGGTGACGTTGTCCCGGGTGCAGGCTTTCAGTGTGCGGCGCCATCCCCGTAGTTTACTTATTTTGTACCATTAACCGACAATGCTGAATTTCCTCTCTTCCCTGCGGCTGTTCTTCTCGCTCTGCCTGGCGCTGGCCGCAGTTTTCATCTATCAGACCGTCTTCAACCGGGGCGTCCCCGTATACGGCTCGCCCTGGTTCGCGGCGCTCGGCCTCCTGACGGCCGTGAACATAGCCGTCTGCTCCCTGCGCCGGGTCAGGACCGCTCCGGCGCATTTCACGCTGCTGCACGCCGGGCTGGTGATAATAATACTCGGGGCCTTCGCTTCCCGTTTCTTCCGCTTCGAAGCGCAGCTGCCGTTGCATGCCGGCGCCGCGGCGGACACGGCATACACGGATCTCGCCTCCTATAAGCTGCCTTTCAGCGTCGAGCTCAAAGATTTCCGCCTGGAATACTACCGCGAGCCCTCCGGCAGGATCACCCTGGTGAGCGGCGCGAAAAAACAGGACTTCGAGGCCAGGGAAGGCGCCGTTATAAAGATCCCGGGACGAGGAGAGGAACTGAAGGTCCTGCGCCTGGTCCGGGACTTCGGGCTGACCGGCAGGAACGAAGTAGTGGAAAAATCCCTCTACTGGAACAACCCGGCCGTACAGCTGGAAATAACCTCCGGCGGCAAAAAGAAAAAGCTCTGGTTCTTCTCGAATTTCCCGGGCATGCACAGTTCCGGGCTGCCTTTCGGCGTACTATACGGGATTGAGCACGCCGAGATCAGGAACTTCACCAGCTCCGTAGCGGTAAGCCGGCCCTCCGGCCCGGAGGTCCCGGCCGAGATCTCGGTCAACAAGCCGCTGAAGATGGACGGCTACACGCTGTACCAGACCAGCTACGACCCGGCCGACGCCGGGTACACCCTGCTTACGGTGACGATGGACCGGGGGCTGTGGATAGTTTACGCCGGTTTCACCATATTCCTGACCGGAGTCCTCTTATGGCTGCGCAAATAATACTCACCAACACCGCTTTCGCTTTTTCCCTGGCCGCGTTGGCCTTATACGCCTCGGCGTATATCTCCGGGAAGTCCGGACCTGCCAGGCTAGTACCCTGGGCCGTGGGCCTGGCCTGGCTGGCCTTAAGCGCGGGGCTCGGCGTCCTCTGGCACGCCCTGGGCCGGCCGCCGCTTTCGAACCAGTACGAGTCCCTGCTGACGCTTCTCTGGGCCATCTTCCCTTTCGCCTTCTACTTCCGCCGCAGAACAGGGAAGCCGGAGATACTGCCGGCGGCGGCGCTGGCGGCCTGCCTGCTTTTCGGGGCGGCCGCGCTGCTGGACAGGACCGCGCGCCCGCTGATGCCGGCGCTGCGCTCCAACTGGCTTATAATCCACGTCCTCTCCTCCATGTCCGCCTACGCGGCCTTCGCGCTGGCCGCCGCGGCGGCCGCTTGGTCGCTGCTGAAGAAACAGGCGGGGCTTTACGAAGACTTCCTGCACCGCCTGGCGAAAGCCGGCTTCGCCTTCCTGACGCTTGGGATCATGACCGGCTCGGTCTGGGCGGACACGGCCTGGGGCTCGTGGTGGAGCTGGGACCCGAAGGAGACCTGGTCCCTGCTGACCTGGCTGGCCTACGCCGCGGCGCTGCACCTAAGAAAAAAAGGCCTGCGGGGAAATAAATTTTGCATAATACTCCTTGTTTGCTTCGCTGTGGTATTGTTCACCTATTTCGGGGTAAACTTCCTGCTGGGAGGCATGCACAGCTACGGTTAAGCCGATGAACTACGAGAAAGCGTATGCGCGCGTAAAAGCGCTGCTCACCAGGTACCAGCGGCCGCTGCTGAAGGCGGGGGCCGCGGGCGGCCTGCTGGCCGCCGCCGGGGTTTTTATGCTTTTCGGCCCGCCCAGGATGATAGCGCTCACCGAAAGCCCGCAGTTCTGCGCGCTGTGCCACGCTAACCAGGCCGGGGACTGGCTGCATTCGGCGCACCGCAAGGAGAAATGCATAGACTGCCACCTGCCCAACAATAATTTCCCCAACCATTACCTGTGGAAATCCATAGACGGCGGCAAGGACGTTTTCCTGCATTTCTCCGGGCTTGGGGACGGCAACGATACCAGCCTGACCGGACACGGGAAGAAGGTGCTGCAGGCCAACTGCATACGCTGCCACATAGACATGGTTTCCCACATAAACAATAAGCGCTCCTGCATAGACTGCCACCGCACGCTCAGCCACAGACGCACCGCGCTCACGCTGACCAGAGAGGAAATGAAAAGATGAAAAAACTACTGATACTCCCGCTGATAGCCGTTCTCGCGGCCTGTTCCAAACAGCCCGAACCCATAAAGGTCGCCGAGATAAAGCCCGGCGACTACGAGCCGGCCGACTGGGCCAGGAATTACCCCCGCGAATACGAGGGCTGGAAAGCCACCGGCGACCCCGAGCCGGCCGGCCTGAGCAAATACAAGCGCGGTTCCGAGAAAGGCGGCAAGGTCTACGACAAGCTTTCGGAATATCCTTATCTGGCGCTGCTGTTCAGCGGCTGGGGCTTCGGCGCGGAGTACAACGAGCCGCGCGGCCACATGCACATGATGGAAGACATCCTGGCCGTGGACCCGGCGCGCCGCAAGGCGGGCGGGGCCTGCCTCACCTGCAAGACGCCCTACGCCCAGGACCTGCAGGAGAAATACGGCAAGGATTACTTCGCAAAGCCTTTCGCCGAGATCCACGCGCTGATCCCGAAGAACCATCAGAAACTCGGCGTGGCCTGCGCGCATTGCCACGACCCGGCCGACATGTCGCTGAAGATCCACAACCAGTTCACGCTGGTGAAGGCCCTGAAGTCCATGGGCGTGGACACGGACAACCTTTCCACCCAGGACCTGCGCACGCTGGTCTGCGCGCAGTGCCACGTTTCGTACGTTGTGCAGAAGGACAAGGACATGCACTCCATGAACGTTTTCTTCCCCTGGAAGAATTCGAAGCTGGGGCACATAGCCATCGAGGACATCATAAAGACGATAAAGAGCGACCCGTCGCACCTGGAATGGACGCAGGCCGTCACCGGCTTCAGACTGGGCTTCGTGCGCCACCCGGAGTACGAGCTGTTCTCCAACGAGAGCACCCATTGGCAGGCGGGCCTGGCCTGCGCGGACTGCCATATGCCCTACGTGCGCTCCGGGGCCTACAAGATCTCGGACCACCGCGTTATGAGCCCGCTCAAGAACGGCATGAAAGCCTGCCTGCAGTGCCACACCGAGGGCGCCGAGTGGCTCCGGGCCCGCGTGCTGGTCATACAGAACAGGACGGCCTCCATGCTGCTGCGCGCCGGCTACGGCACGGCCACGGCGGCCAAGCTCTTCGAGAAGGCCAACGCGGCCCAAAAGGCCGGAAAGAAGATAGACCCGGCGCTTTACGCCAAAGCCAGGGACTATTACGAGGAAGCCTTCTACCGCACGTCTTTCATCGGCGCGGAGAACTCCACCGGCTTCCACAACCCGACGGAGGCCATGCGCGTGCTGGGCGACGCGGTTTCGTTCGCCGGCAAGTCCGAGGCGCTGCTGCGGCAGGCGCTGGCGCAGGCCGGCGTGAACGTGCCGGCTAAAATAGACCTGGAACTGCCGAAATACCTGAACGACCGCGGCGAGAAGAAACTGAATTTCGACAAGGCCGTGGAGTTCAAAGATCCTTTCGGCAACCAGGAAAAGCTGTAGGAGGCAACATGGGCGGCTATCCGGACAGGAAAAAGGTCCTTAAAGAAATACTGGCGGAGCTCCATAAGGGGCTTTCGCTGCAGGACGCCAAAGCCCGCTTCGAACGGGAAGTGGGCAAGGTCACCTCTCACGAGATCTTCGAACTGGAACAGTCCCTGCTGGCCGACGGCGTGCCCGCGGAGGAGATAAAGAAGTTCTGCAACGTGCACGCCATGCTGTTCGAGCATGACCTGGAGAAGAGCATGGCCGACCCGGCCTCCCCTTCCCACCCGGTGTCGCTGTTCAAGGCCGAGAACGCCGAGATAAAGCGCCGCGTGGAGTCCGCCAAAGCCCTGCTGCCGTCGCTCAAGGCCGGCACCGGCGCGGACTGGGTGCGAAACATCATAGAGGAGCTGCGCGCCGTACTGAAACACTACGCGCGCAAGGAACAGCTGCTGTTCCCCTACCTGGAGAAAGCGGGCTTCTACGGGCCGTCCAAGGTGATGTGGGGCAAGCACGACGAGGTGCGCGGGCTTTTTAAGGCGGCCCTGGCCGCCGGGCCGGCCGACTTCCCGGCGGCCGCCGCCGCTCTGCTCGAAGAGCTGGGCGGCATGATCTTCAAGGAGGAAAGCATCCTCTTCCCCACCGCGCTGGAGAAGCTCAAACCCTCAGACTGGGCCGAGATCTTCCGCGAGAGCGCGCAGGCCGGCTACATCTTTATCGAACCGCCGGCCCAAGCCGCCGAGGCGCTGGACATAGCCCGGAACATGGCGTCCCTTACCGGCGCGCTGGTGAACCTGCCGAGCGGCAGCCTGCCGCTGGAGGCCCTGACCGCCCTGCTGAACACCCTGCCAGTGGACCTCACCTTCGTGGACGCCGAAGACACCGTGCGCTATTTCTCCGAAGGCAGGGACCGCGTATTCCTGCGCGCCCGCTCCATCATAGGCCGCAAGGTGCAGAACTGCCACCCGCCGGCCAGCCTGGCCGCGGTGGAGAAGATCCTGGACGGCTTCAAAGCCGGCACTAAGAACACCGAGGAATTCTGGATCAGCCTGAAGGGCCGCCTGATCCACATCCGCTATTTCGCGCTGCGCGGCGGCGGCGGCAAGTACCTCGGCTCGCTCGAGGTGACGCAGGACATAACCGACGTGCAGAAGATAAAAGGCGAGAAAAGGCTGGCTTGATATGGCTGAAAAGATAGTGGACCTGGAAGATACCCTGTTCGGCGTGACGGAGAAATACCCCGAACTTAAGGACGTGCTGTTCGGGCTGGGCTTCGCCGGCGTCAGCAACGAGGCCATGCGCACCACGCACGGACGCCAGATGACGCTGCGGACCGGCTGCGCCCACCTGGGCCTGGATATCGGCGCGGTAGCGAAAGCCCTGAAAGCCGCCGGCTTCGAAGTGAAGATCTGAAACCAGGCCCGGACGCAGGGCCGGGACAACTCTGCGGCTTATCTTTGCAAGTTGGCCGTATGTTGCGCATAGCGCTTGTTACTGCATGGCCATAGGCCTACTACGGCACCTTAGCGCGAAGTGTTATTATAGATAGAACAGACGGCGGGGGCGGCGGTTTTTAAATTTCAAGCGAAGAAAAAAGAGCCCGGCTTCCGGGAAAACAGACGATAACCGCGCTTATGGTTCCTACATATTTTCCGCTGACCGGGACGGGCCAGGCGGTTAAGCCGCCGGCAAGGAAGCTGCAGGGAAAGAAGCATTAGGACCAGGTGAACTATGTCAAAGAATACCACCGATACCCCCTCCGATCAGCCAGACAGGAACGTTCCGCGCCAAACGGCGGAGGCCTTGCGCGAGAGCGAGGCGATGTTCCGCGTCATCTTCACCCAGGTTTCGGACCTTATCCTGTTGCTGGATATCCCGTCCAAAGGGGTACCGGTCATACAGGACGTGAGCGATTCGGTCGTGCGGCTGCTGGGATACGCCCGTGAAGAACTTATCGGCAAACCTGTGTCCGTTCTGGATCCCGACCTTACCGCTGCGCTGGTAGCCGCCCGCACAAAGGCCGTCTCCGAAGGCGCGAGCTTTGTAGCGAAGCACCGCTGTAAAGACGGCTCTGTCCGGGAATTCGAATGCTCGGCGACTCTGCGTACGGCAGGCGGGAAAAACCTTGGTATTTCTGTCGAGCGGGACATCACTGAACGCAGGAAAGCAGAAGGGGAACTCCAGTTCCGCGCCGCGCTGCTCGATAACGCCACGGACGCCATCCAGGCCACCGGCCTTGACGGGAAACTTGTTTACGTCAACGAAACGACCCTCAGGACCACGGGCTATACCAGGGCCGAGCTGCTCGGCCAGGGCATCTCCATGCTGGATTCAGCCGAGGACGCCGCGCTTACCCCTGCCCGGCTCAAGCAGCTGACCCGGGACGGCTCCGCCCTGTTCAGCCTGCGGCGCATCAGGAAAGACGGGACTTCCTTCCCCGTGGAGGCTTACGCCCGCCTGATTGAGCTGGAAGGGAGAAAAATTATTGTCGCCGTGGACCGGGACGTCACGGAGAGGGATAACGCGATGTCGGATATCCGCGAATCCTACGAGATCCAGGGCGTTCTGAACGCCATCCTCCAGCGCTCCCTTGAGCCTATGCCGCTGCAGAAGAAGCTTGCCGAGCATCTGGCCACGCTGCTCTCCATCCCCTGGCTGGCGGTGGAGCCTAAGGGAGCCGTTTTCCTGGTGAACGGGCAGACCCTGGTCATGACGTCCCAGCAGGGGCTGGCGTCCTCCCTGCTGACCGCCTGCGCCAGGCTCCCGTTCGGGAAATGCCTGTGCGGCAGGGCCGCCGCGCGCGGCGAGGTGGTGACCGCGGATCATGTGGGCCCGGAGCATGAGATCAGCTACGAGGGGATAGCCCCGCACGGGCACTATTGCGCGCCCATTATAGCCGCCGGCAAAACTTTGGGGGTACTTAATCTCTACTTGAAAGTGGGGACAGCCATCACCGGGAAACGGAAAGATTTTTTGAAGGCCGTAACGGATGTCCTGGCGGCGGACATCCTCCATGAGCAGGTGGCGGAACAGCTGGCCCATTCCCAGAAGATGGACGCCATCGGGCATATGGCCGGCGGCGTCGCGCACGATTTCAACAATATCCTTTCGGCGATAATGGGCTACGCTTCTTTCCTGCGCGCGGCTATTCCCGCCAGCGACCCGAACCACGCGGATGTTGAGGAAATAATGAAGGCCGGGGAACGGGCGGCCGGCCTGACAAAACAATTGCTGGCTTTCAGCCGCAAGCAGGTTGCCGAGCAGAAGGCGCTGGACCTGGACCAGATAGTCCCTGAAGTTCTGAAAATGATACGAAGGATGGTGGCGGAGGATATCGAGTTCAAGACCTTCCTCAATTCCGCGCCGGCGCAGGTGCTGGCCAACCAGGGGCAGCTTGAACAGGTGCTGATAAACCTGGCGGTCAACGCCAGGGACGCCATGCCGGACGGGGGAAAGCTGACTTTTGAAACCGCGCAGGTGGAACTGGACGAGAATTACGTTATCGGCCATCCCGGGACCAAGCCCGGCTGCCATGTCATGCTGGCTGTCAGCGACACCGGCAGCGGGATGAGCCCTGAAGTGGTAGCTCACATATTCGAGCCTTTTTATACCACCAAGGAACAGGGCAAGGGGACCGGGCTGGGGCTTTCCACCGTGTACGGCATAATTAAACAGCTGAATGGGAGCGTCTACGTTTACAGCGAGCCGGGCAAAGGTACTACTTTCAAGATATATCTCCCCATTGCCGCAGGGGAAACCTGCGCCGAGCCGTCTAAAAATGCGGCCATCCCTTCCTACCGGGGAACGGAAACCATTTTGGTAGTGGAAGATGACGAGGCGGTGCGTAAATTCGTGTCCCGGCTGCTGTCCCAGAACGGCTACTCCGTCCTGGAGGCGTCCAAGCCCAGGGAGGCCGTCAAGCTCTGCGAGCTCCGCCGCGATATCAGCCTGCTGCTCACCGACCTGGTCATGCCGCAGATGAACGGCTACGAATTATCCAAGGTCGTATCCGCCATGCACCCCGGGATCAAGGTGGTCTTCATGTCCGGCTATACCAATAATTCCATTCCCCGGCAGACTATCGGGGAACCCGGGATAGTGTTCCTGGAGAAGCCGCTGAAAACGGAAGCGGTTCTCCGCAAGATAAGGGAAGCCCTGGAGGGGCTGCCTAAATAACATACAACTCCGTGCAAAAGGCCGCTAAGTTAAAAAAGAAAGCCAACCCCTGGGCGGCCTGCCTGGCGCGGGTGTTCGAAGTGTTCCAGCTTAACTGCCCCAACTGTAAGGTGGAACTGAAGCCGGTGGCTGTTATCCTTAACTACAAATAACTTGTGCGGCTCTTCACCCACCTGGGCTTGCCGGCCGAATTCCCGATATTCAAGCCCTTGTCTAAACCATCGCACCCCTGCGGTCCGCCGGACGAACAATGCCAGTTGTACCCGCGCGCGGAATATTACAAGTTCTGGCGCAACCCCGACAATAAAGAGGCTGGCGAAAGATTCAGCTAGCCTGTCCGACATAAGGCTTTCATGACGAAATTGCCGATTTTGGAGCCGAGCCGAAGCGGCGCGGAACGGGCACCCTCGACGGAGGTTGTAAGTTGAGCGTCACGAAGGCGCAGGACAAAAGCGGAAATTGCAGGCGAAATTGCTTATGTCTGACAGGCTCCTAGGCCTTTTGGCTGCGCATGAAAGCAATCAGCCCGATATGGGCCCAAAGACCCATGACAGGTCAAAAACTATCGCTATAATATAGATGTGCAGAGCGTACTGTGAAATTATGACTGCAAAAGCTGTTTCAATAATTTTCCTGACGGCTATAATGACCGGGGCCTTCGCGGGCTTCGGCCGCCTTATGCCGGCGGCGCCCGCGGCGCCGGCCGACCTGCGCGACGCGCCCAACTCCCAAGCTTTTTCTGATCTCTCCTCCGGATCCGGCGAAGCCGCGCCGGTACCAGTACCGGAGGTAAGCGCCAAGTCCATCGAGCCCAAGCCGGTTGCCGGCAGCGGCAACTGGACCGGCTGGCTGCAGGGGCGCAGCGACTTCGACTATCTGCCCGGCACGCAGAGCGAGCAGACCGGTACGCAGGGGTTCAAGGTCTATTACCGCTGCTCCAAGTTCGCCAAGGCCGGTTCCAGGCTCGCCATGAACATGCAGTTCGCCAACGACAAGGGCGGGGACCTGGGCATAGTAACCTGGACCAGCGGGCCTAAAGCAGGGAAGACCATCACCGTACGTTTCGAAGGCGACGCCTCACTCTTCCAGCAGAACGGCGCCCCCTATACCTCCAAGGATCCCGCGGCCGTGCTCAACGGCATCCAGAATTACAACGGCATGTGCGCCGAAGCCTACAAAACGGTGGAGGCCCAGCGGACCGTGATCTCCAAGTTCCTGCTGCGCAAGGACATAAAGTCCATGCAGCGTATGTACAAGCTGGTTAAATTTGTGCCCGGCCCGGTAGGGATGTGGGGCGAGTCCATGGAAATAGCCCTGGATATGGGCACGGGCAACAGGGCCTTCGCCGGCGTAGGCGCGGGCTGCCTGGTGGCCGGCGTGCTGGTGGAGAAGGCCACACACAACGTGGTTAAAGAAGAATGGATAAGGTACATGCTGGAAAAAAAGTGCGCCACTTACGCCACGGCCGCCACCAGCGCCTACGAGTACGCCGAAGCCAAGCGCGAAGAAGAGAAAGAGCCGGTGGTGCGCTTATCGGGCATCTACCGCGCCAACAAGAACAGCACTCACTGGTACGTTGACCAGGAGAACGGCAAGTGGGTAACAAAGAGCGAAGCCATGGGCGCGGCGCTTAACCTGGCCTACGTGGAAGAGGAAGAGACCATCAAGAACATTTTCTTCGAGAAGTACCGCTGAGCCGCCCCCCGGCAGCCCGGCAAAAAGGTCGCCCGCCTGAAAAGCGGGCGATCTTTGTTTGTCCGGGTAAACACCGCCGTCGGGGAGACGGCCGCGTTATTTTTCCCAGGAGATAACGGCAGGGCCTTCCAGCTTCAGGTTCCAACTATCCGCTGCCACCGGCACCGACTGGACCTGCGCCGCGGCCAGGTCAGGAATGAAGCCAGCCACCACGCCTATTTTGGTAACGTTCTCGCCGCCGTCCTTGGGGTTCTGCTCGAATACTTCGGACGAGAAGCAGCCTTCCGGGGTCTTGTGAAAATCGTTGCGGCCGCGCACCAGTATGCCCACCAGCAGGCCGGTTTCGGCGCTGAACACGCCGCTGCCGGAATTCCCGCCGTAGGTGTCCAGGTTGGCCATAAAATAGGTGTCTCCCCGGCGGATATCAATAACTTCGGCTTTGTCGGCTATTTTGGCCGGCAGCCCGACCGGGTGCCCTATGCTGTAGACCGGCGAACCGTCGGCCAGCCCGCCTTTGCGGTCGATGGGTAGCGGCTTGCGGCCGGTCACTTTCCTGTCCAGCCTTACTATCGCGTAATCGTAAGACGGCGCCCCGCCGGCCGGGTCCCCCGGCTCCAGCCTGCTGCTCACTATGGAGCGGCAGGAGTAAACGGCCGAAGCCGGAACCATCGGGGGGGCTTTGCCGCCCCGGGTCTTTATATTGTAATCAAAGACCATCTTCATCTCGTCGCAGGCGGCCTGATCCGGTATGCAATGCCCGGCGGTCATAACCAGGTCCTCGCCCACAAGGGTCCCGGAACACTCCGCCCCTATGGGCTGGTCGCGGAACGGTTCGCTCTCGCAGAGTTTAGCCCCGTCCCGGTTGAAGATCTTGTCGCCGAACGGCCTGCCCATAAGGAGATAGCCGCCGCGTTCGCTCCGGGAAACCTTGGAGGTATCCCAGATGGAAACCACGGAGTCGGCCTGGGCCTGCCTTTCCGCGGAGACCTCGAAATAGTCCTTCCTGTTATCGTCGCCGTAAATAGCTTTATTATTCGCATTAACGGCAAGCGGAGCGGCCAGCAGGGCTAAGATTAAAAAGAAGATGCTCTTCATAAATGGATCCTGAAAAACTTTCCGGGCTAAAGCGCCCATATGTTGTACCCTCCGCTTTAACGGAAGTCAACCCCCCGCCTCAGCCTACCCAAAGACCTTCCAGGCGGACCTGCAGCCCGTCAGGGGTGCGGTTAAGGTAATTCACCAGCCCGCTGTGGCGCCACTGCGGCATGCACATGCGCGGCTGGAAAAAA
>JAVHRY010000084.1:0-22113 GCA_036171915.1 Elusimicrobiales bacterium
GCAAAGCCAATGGCGGTGCCGGCTTAAAAGCCGACTTAGCACGTATTTGCAGCGACGGAAAGTGCTTTTATGCGAAAAAAGTGGGACTGAATGATAAAAATATCAGCGGAACAAAAATAAAATTATATTCAGTGTCCTCGCAAATTAAAACAGGAGGTTTTTCAGCGGAATCATTGCTTCGTATAAGCCGCCTTTCGGGTCCGGCTGGCAGTCTTCGTCGGGCGGGCCGCAGGTTTGCGTCGCTTTTGCGGCAGGCTTGAACTTCGGGAAATCAGCGGGCAGGCCCAAGTGGGTTAAGAGGCGCACCAGTTCTTTGTCATTGAGAATAACAGCCACCGGCTTCATTTCTAGCTTGCATTTGGGGCAGATAAGCGGGAAGACCTCGAAAACTCGCGCCAGGCAGGCCGCCCATGAGTTGGCCTTCTTTTTGAGCTTATCAACCTTTTCCTGCA
The DNA here is from genome assembly GCA_036171915.1 of Elusimicrobiales bacterium. GTDB lineage: Bacteria > Elusimicrobiota > Elusimicrobia > Elusimicrobiales > UBA9959 > UBA9959. The sequence continues at coordinate 453 of JAVHRY010000084.1, forward strand.
GGATGATCCGGTCTGTTTCCTTTACCGCCTTCGCGGCAAGCAGTGGCCGCAGCGGTGACCTGGGGGCCAGCGCGCCATAATAGTGAATTAGATTTTTATTGGGTGGCGGCATAAGCAGGCCCCAGCGCCGCATAAACTCAATGGGCGTCATGGTAAGCAGTTCGGAACTGCCCTCCCTGGTATCGGTGCGGTAGATCACCAGATTGCTTTTGACCGCATAGATAAGCCGCGTCAATGAAATAGCGGGGCACGAACAGTCCCTTAGCAGGCGTTCAAGCCCGGCCCTGTCCCTGTCCGGGATATAAACCTCTTCGTGTATAGAGAACCCTGAGTTCTTCCAGGAAAGCAGATCGTCGGCGGCCTCCTCACTTAAGCCGCTGCCCCTGCGGACGCGCCTTATTAGTTTCTTGCGCACCGCCGTTACCCCGTAAATAGCGGGGAGAAGCAAAAACCGTTTCAGGCGTGGTCCGTAAAGTAACCATGGCAGCCAGTCTGAACAGCCCTTCGGGACACCGCCCAAAGTGTCCGGCACCGACCCCCGCGCCTCTGTGCAGCAATCTTTATTGAATTTCCCTGGTCAGTATTGTACGCTATGGTAATTCACGAAGGCGCGCACCGCCTCAGCATCAAATGTTGCAATAGCTACTGGCTAATGGGGAAGGATACAACATGAGATTTTTCAGGGATATGAAGAATGGGCTCAGCCGCAACGTCACCTTTCTCGGCGTGGTGAGCGGTCTCACAGACATCTCCAGCGAAATGCTCTATCCCATAGTCCCGGTCTTCCTCACCTCGGTGCTCGGCGCCCCCATGCAGGTGGTGGGCATGATCGAGGGGCTTGCCGAAGGCACCGCCTCCTTCGTAAAGATCATCGGCGGGCGGCTTTCGGACCGGGCCGGCAGGCGCAAGCCCTTCGTGATCGCCGGCTACTCGCTCTCCGCCCTCTCCAAGCCGCTGCTGGCCCTGGCCTCCACCTGGCACTTCGTGCTGTTCTCCCGCTTCGTAGACCGCGTGGGCAAGGGAGTGCGCACCTCGGCGCGCGACGCGCTGATAGCCGGGTCCACCGACAAGGCGCATTGGGGCAAGGCCTTCGGCTTCCACCGGGCCATGGACACGCTGGGCGCGGCTCTGGGCCCGCTCGCGGCGTTGGCCATGATCCACTACATGGGCGCGGACAAGCCTGATTATCGCCTTATCTTCATCGCCGCCTTCATCCCCGCCGCGCTGGGCGTTATCGTGCTGTTGTATTTTGTAAAGGAAGTGGCAAAGTCTCCGGCTGCGCCCGGGGCCCCGGCAGCGGAGCCGATGACGCCGGATTTTAAGAAGTTCGTGGCCCTTTACGCCATTTTCGCCCTGGGCAACTCCAGCGACGTGTTCCTGATCATGAAAGCCAGGGACATCGGCTTCACTCTCACCCAGGTGATCCTCGCCTACACCGGCTACAACCTGGTTTACGCCGCGCTGGCGGCGCCGGCGGGCTGGCTGTCGGACAGGCTGGGCAAGATTAAAACCATGGTGTTCGGCTTCCTGGTCTTCGCCGCGGTCTACCTCGGCTTCGCCGCCGCCGACAGGCCCTGGATGATCTGGTCCCTGTTCGCGCTTTACGGCTTTTACGGCGCCTTCAACGAGGGCATCACCAAGGCCGTGATCTCGCACCTGAGCACCGGGGAGAACCGGGCCTCGGCTATGGGCTATTTCCAGGGTGCGCTCGGCTTCCTCACTTTCGCCGCCAGTGCGCTGGCCGGCTTCCTCTGGGACAAGGTTTCCCCTTCCGCGCCCTTCCTGGTGGGCGCTTGCGGAGCGCTGCTCGCCGGCGGGGCCCTCACCGCCTGGACCCGCGCCAAAAAAATCTCGTTTTAGAACAAACAATAAAAAAATCTGCTAAAAGAAGTCCTTAAACACGAAGTTTCCCCCGTCATGGGCTGCACCGAGCTATAGAACCCGCCCAGGCTGAGGGCTGACCGAACCATAATCTCCGTGGACAAGCCCGGACAGCCGGGCGCGGGGGAAACCGCGCAAAATTCAGGAAAGCGCCCCCATTCTTTATTCTCGGACCCGGGATGTAGGCACAATGGCCTTTATTTATTGGGCCTATGGTCACTTACGGGGTTTAGCTTCGGACGCTATAATATTAACAAGTCAACGCGCTATATAAGAAGATATCTTGAAACTCATCGCACTCATCCTCCTGGCTGTTGCCCCCGCGGCGAACGCGGCGTCCGGCGCCCCCGCTTTTGAAGCTCTAAAGATGACTGCCGCCGCCAGCGGCTATCGTGCGGCTGCCATTCCCATGCCCGCTGCGCCGTTCTTTAAGGCCGAGTTAAGCGTACCGGTGAATATGGGCGCGCGGCTGCTGGCGGCCAGCGCTAAATTTCTGGGCGTGCCCTATGTGCTCGGCCCACTGGGCGAGGGCGCTGACGGCGAATTCGACCGCGGGCCGCTGGTGAGCTTTACCGGGCTGGACTGTACGACTTTCGTGGAGGAGACGATGGCTTTCGCGCTGGGGGGGACCGACGCGCAGGCGCTGGATATACTGCGCCGCATACGCTACCGGGACGGGGGCATCAGCTACCAGTCGCGCAACCATTTTACGGAACTGGACTGGCTTCCTGATAATATAGCCGCCGGTTTCCTGAAGGACATAACCGCCGAAGTGGCCGGGGACAGGGCGCGCGCCGCGCGCAAAACTATTTCGAAGCGGGAGTGGTACGCGAAGAAGACGGAGGCGGACTTGGAAGGTTTTGACTGGGAAAGCCCGGCGCAGCGCCAGGCACGGGCCGCGCGTTTGCGCGCGCTGGGCGCGGCAATGCCGGACCAGGAGGCGGCCCTGGCTTATGTGCCGCTTGAGGCGCTCGCTGAGTTGCTGCCGCGCATACCTTCGGGCACGGTGGTAAGTCTGGTGCGCGAAGACCTCCCGGATAAGCCCACGCTGGTAACCCACCAGTTCTTTATCTTTGACGGCCCCGGCGGCAAGACCATCCGCCACGCGGCGCAGGGCAAGCAGGTGATGGACGTGCCCGCCGCCCAGTACATCGCGGGGCTGGCCGCTTCTTCCTGGCGCGTGCTTGGCTTTAATCTGGCCGCGGTAAAATAAATTTTATTCGGACTTGGGTCTTGACAAGTCAAGGCGTGTCTGTTATACTCGATTTGCAGTCTTGATCTTTTTAACGCGTCTTCGGTGTGTTTGCGGGCCCTCGGCTGCTGTGTGCGGTCGGCCCGGTCGGTCGGTTAACGGCGCGGCAGTTCCCGGCTTCTCCCGTACCCTTCGCGGCGCGGCGGCCGGCCCCGGTTCGGCGGCTCCCCCAGCGGCGGCCTGCTCCCGGGCGGGTGTTCCGGTCCGGCGTCTATGCGCCTTCGGTTGCCCCGGTACGCTCCTTACGCGGTACGCGGTACAAACTACAGTATGGCCTTTGAGGCCCAATGAAGAGCCCCCTTCCCGGGGGCTCTCATTTTTGTGTCTACCGGGAACGGAAGGTCACTTCTTCCCGAGCCTGAAGTAGCGCAGCGGCCGTGCCACGTTCTTCGCTTCGGCCTCGAAAGGACCCTCGAAGCGGAGGCCGCCGGCCAGGCCCGCCTTCTGCATGGCCTCTTTCGCGGGCGCCATCACCAGGGTTTCGCGGAAGCCTGCTTTGGACTGGAGCCTGGCCGCCTGGTTCATGCCGCTGGAGAAGGCCGTGAAGTCGTGGTTGGGCCCGAACAGGCCTACCGCGGCCGGGCAGAGATTTATGCCGATAGCCACTCCGAGCCCCTTGGCTTTTATCTTGGCCGCCAGGCCGCGGTATTGCGGCATCCTGCCCATGCGGGCGGTGAAAGCCTGGATCTCGAAAGCGGCCAGCGCCGCCTCCCTGGCGCAGAGGGCCGGGGACCGGCGGTAGAAAGGCGGGCCGAAATGCGCTATCACGCAGTCGCCTACCATCTTGTCGAAGGTGCCGCCGTGCTCCCAGGCGATGCGCACGGCGCCTTCGCTCCAGTAGTCCACGAAACTCCCTATCTTGTCCGGGCTGCCCAGCCCTTTTTCGCAGAGCTTGGTGAAGGAGTTGATGTCGGCGTACAGCAGGGCTATCGTCTTTACCCGCGGCGACAGGTGCTTGCGCATGTAATCCGGGTCGCTCAGCAGCTCAGAGACGGCGGCGGGCGGGAAGAACTTCCCCATGTGGCGCCGCTCGCGGTTGTAATCGATCAGCCGCTGGCTGATGGAATTGGCGAAGATATTGATGAGGTCGCGCCCGAAGGTGGACAGGCCGCCCTCCACGTCCGCCACCAGTTTTCCCAGCTGGCCGGCGCCCGCCGCCATGCCGCTTAGGGTAAAGCCCATGCCGTCGTTAAACCCCAGCAGGCGGCGCACCATGTGGCGCTCGGGGTCAAGCAGGTGTATGCCGTGCGTATTGATGGCGAGGCTGAGCGCCTTGTGCGGGCGCTGCTCGGAATCGTGCACGCAGCGGCGGCCGCGGTAGATGCGGTACTGGATGCGCTCGCCTTCTTCGGCGTCGTCGTTGCGGTACACCAGGCCCAGGTGGCGGAAAGGGATCTCGGCGTGGAGCGCCCCCACGGCTTCGTCCAGGGCTTCGCGCAGGACGCTCTTCGTCAGGCAGCGCGTCACGCGCTCCATCAGTTTCTGCTTTAGCGCCGCGCTCTGTATGGCCCAGAGCGTGCCGTCCAGCTCCTCGCAGACGGCATTAAGGCGGGTGCGGTACTCCGCGTCCGCCGTTATCCGGCCGCGGCAGCCGAAGGCCAGCGTGCCTACGCGCCTGCCGTCCAGGTCCAGCGGCTGGTGCACCCAGGTAAGGCCGCGGGAGGCCCGCACGCCTACCCTGTTCGGGGTTTTCCCGAGGTCAAAAGCGGGCGCGGCCTTCCAGGAAAAAACTTCTTTCCCCAGGTCTTCGTTCAGGGTTTCCAGGGCGGCGGCGGAAGCGCAGAATTCCAGCGCTATTTTAGGCAGGAAAATATCTAGCGTGGCTTTAAGCCCCAGTTTTTTTCTTGCGCAGGTTTCAAGAACGGAATCCGCATACATATTGAGTTCGTAAGGGCCTTTGAGGCAGGCGCGGTTATTTTTCATTTGAATTTTATTATATAAAAAAGCAGGCGGGTAACTTTCCGGGCGGCAAGCCGCCGCTCCAATATCTTATAATTACCCTGGACATATATGGCGAACGCTTTTAGATCCGGGCCGGTGCTTGAGGGGGATAAGGCCCTGGACTTTCCGCACGCCCTGCTCATAAGCGCCTCGGCCGGGTCGGGGAAGACCTATACGCTCACCCGGCGCTACGTGCAGTTCCTGCTCTCGCAAGAAGTTCCGGATAACGACCTGCCCGGCATGCTGGCCGTAACCTTCACCAATAACGCCGCCAAGGAAATGAAAGCCCGCATCCTCGCGTGGCTTAAAGAACTGGCGCTGGATAAAAATTGCGCCAAAATGAACGAGACGCTGGAGCTGGTCTCGCTCTCCCGGGACGAAGCTCACGGGCGCGCCCGTGACCTGGTGGAGCGCGTCCTCGCTAATTATTCCGATTTCCACATACAGACCATAGACAGTTTCCTGGCCCGGGTGATGAGCGCGTCCGCGGACGAGCTTAACCTGCCGCTGAAGGCGGAAATTACCATGTCTTATGACGCCCTTATAGACATGGCTCTGACGGCCATGTTCGCGCGCATAGGCACGGAAGGTCTGCCCTCGGCTACGGTAGACAAGTTCCTGGCCGTGCTGCCGAAGACGGGGTCCTACCCGTGGAACCCCGCGCGGCGTATAAAGGAAAACTTCAACAGTTTTCTTGACCAGGAGGGAAAAACCGCCGGGCTGATCTCCGCCGCCGGCGATAACGAGGCTGTCCTTAAAGTTAAATTCTCAGCGGCGCTCAAGTTCGCCGCCGGGCTGGTAAGGCGTTTCGGCGGGGATTTCCTGAGGCCCGGCTGCGCCGCCGCCATGGCGGCCGCCAGCCTCACCGATTTTCTCGCCGCCTACAGCTTCACCTACGGGGTTTTTAACGGCGTAAAAAGGTCTAAATTTCCGGCCGGCTGGGAGAAAGATATCGCGCGGTTAAACGACCTTGTGATAGAGCTTACCGAGCTGAATGCCGCGGCTTATTACGGCCCTTATACCGGCATTTACGAACGGTTCAAGGAGGAACTGGAAAAGGTAAAGCGCGGCAAGACGGACGTAATACACATTAACGATATCGCAAAAAAACTTTCAACTTACATCAGACAGGCGAACGTGCCCGAGGTCTACCTTAAACTGGGCGAGCGCATTTCACATTTCCTCATAGACGAATTCCAGGACACCAACCGGCTCCAGTGGGAAGTCATCCGCCCGCTGGTGGAAGAAGCCCTGTCCAAGACCGGCTCGCTCTTCGTGGTGGGGGACATCAAACAGGCCATTTACATGTTCAGGAACGCCGATTACAAGATAATGCGCGGCCTGCTGGACAAGGCCGAGGGGAAGACGGCCGAAGCCGCCGATCTTTCCCTGGCCTCGCTTGGCGGCGAGCTTAAATACGTCAGCCTCCCGGTAAATTACCGTTCCGACGGCGAGGTGTTGAACTACGCTGATAAGATCTTTAAAGAAAAGCTGCCGGGCGCGCCCGACCTTATAGGGCAGGACCTTACCGAGCTGAGCACCTATAAGCAGTCCGTACTCCCCGGGCGGTTGGCGCACGGCTATGTTAAGACCGATATACTGGAGCTGGAAGACCTGGCCGACCCGGAGCTGCAAAGAGAGTGGCTGTTGAAGGCGGTTAAGGGCGCGCGGGAGCGCTACCCTTTAAACGAGATAGCCATCCTGGTCGCGAAGAACAAGCGCATAGAGCCCGTAGTGGAATGGCTGACCGGGGCGGGCATCCCCGTGGCCTCGCTGAGTTCGCTTGATATACGCAAGCGCAAGGTGGTGGCCGAGCTGCTCGCCTGCCTGAAGTTTCTGGAGACCCCGTCCGACGACCTTTCGTTCGCGGAATTCATCACGGGGGACATCTTCGCCAGGCTTACGGGGCTGGAGCGCGAAGAGATGACGCGGTTTATCTTTAACTCGGCGCAGGCCGGCCCTAAAGTCCCCTCCCGGCCCCTGCTCTACGCGGCGTTCCGCAACCACCCGCGATACAGTGAATATTGGAATAAATACCTGGACGAGCCCTTCCGCAAAGTGGGCTACCTGCCGCTTTACGAGCTGATCTCGCTGCTTTATGGCGGTTTTAAGCTGTTCGCCGCTTTCCCGGAGGAAGCCGCCTTCCTGGCCCGGTTCCTGGACGCGGTCACCTCGCTCGAGGCCGAGGGCGTGGCCAGCCCCCGCTCTTTTATAGACTACGCCTCGGGCGCGGACGAGGATAAAGCCAGGGTGTTCTCCATCGCCCTGCCGGAGTACATAGACGCCGTGCGCGTCATGACCTTCCACAAGTCCAAGGGCCTCGGGTTTTCGGTGGTGATAAACCTGCTGTACGACGAACGCGGCGTCAGCGACCCGATGTATTTCGAGGAGAAGGACGGAGCGATCCGCGTCTACCATATAACCAAAGCCGCGGCCGGGGTTTCGGCGAAGCTCCGGCCGGTTTACGAGGGCCGCCGTACCGACGCCAACGTGCAGGACCTCAACGTGCTTTATGTAATTTCCACCCGCGCACGGCACGAACTTTATAACCTGGTGATAAAAAAAGCCCGCAAAACCGCCGCTACGGAAACCAAGCTGTTTGACCTCTTTGAAACTTATGAGGCCGGCCGCCCGGACCCGCATAAACCCGAACACCGCCGGCTCTTTAAACCTGTGGAGATAATTTCTGCCGGCGCGCGCCCGGAACCGCGCTTTGACGCGGCAAAGCCCACGTACAGCAGCTTTTTTGAAACAGCGGAAGGCGAGTTCGTGCATAAACTGCTCTCTAAGATCAGCCTCCCCTCAGCGGCTTTAAAGAAGGATATCGAGGGGTATTACGCCGAGCTGGCGCCCGCTTTTCCTTTTAATTTCAACAAAAACAAGATCGTGGGCGGTGTGGCAGCCTTCCTGGCCAGCCCCGGGGGCGCGCCGCTGTTCGCCGCCGCTCCCGGCCGCCGGGTGCTGATAGAAGCGGAGTTTATAGACAAGAACGGCGCCCTGTTCCGCATGGACCGCGTGATCATAGACGCGGGCGCCATTACCGTGGTGGACTTCAAGACCGGCGGCGAAAACACCGAAAAATATAAAGCCCAGTTGAAGAACTACCTGGCTATAATCGCCGAGGTGTACGGCAAGCCTGCCAAAGGCCTTCTGGCCTACGTGGATCTGTTAAAAACAGTGGAAATAGTTTAATTCGCATAAATTATTCCGACACTACGTTGTCGGGCCGGTCTGCTATACTATATAGGTGACTCCTGAAGAAATCCTGAAAAAGCGCTGGGGGTACGACACCTTCAAGCCGCTCCAGAAAGAGGCCGTTAACGCGGCGCTCTCGGGGCGGGACTGTCTTGTGGTCCTGCCTACCGGCGGCGGCAAGAGCCTGTGCTTCCAGCTGCCAGCGGCTATGGGTAAGGGGCTGGTGCTGGTGGTGTCCCCGCTGATCGCCCTGATGGACGACCAGGTGGCCGCCGCGCGCGAGGCGGGCTTCGCCGCCGACGCCCTGCATTCTAATTTGAAAGTCGGGCCCAAGCGCGAGGTTTACCAGCACCTGGCCGACGGTACCACCGAACTCCTTTACGTCAGCCCCGAGCGCCTGCTTACCGGCGATCTGTACGCTGCCATCGCCCCGCGCCTGATCCTGGCCGCCGTGGACGAAGCGCACTGCGTGTCCCACTGGGGGCACGAGTTCCGCCCCGAGTACCGCCGCCTCACCGAGGCGCTGGACCTTTTTCCCAAGGCGGCGCGCATGGCCCTTACCGCCACCGCCACGCCCATAGTGCAGGACGACATCCGCGCCCAGCTGGGGCTGCGCGACCCCGCGGTCCTGATCGGCCACCCGGACCGGCCCAACCTTATTTACCGCGCCTTCCCGCGCCGGGACCAGCTCAAGCAGGTGCTGGAAGTGGTGAAGCGCCACCCGGGCGAGGGCGGCATAGTCTACGCCCAGACCCGCAAGGACGTGGAGCGCCTGGCCGCAGGCCTTAAGAAGGAAGGGGTTTCCTGTTCTCCGTACCATGCCGGCCTCAACGCCGAGGACCGCCGCAAAGCGCAGGAGGATTTCGTGAGTGAGCGGCTGGACGTGATAGTAGCCACCATCGCCTTCGGCATGGGCATAGACCGCTCCAACGTGCGCTACGTGGTGCACGCCAATACCCCGCGCTCGGTGGAACATTACCAGCAGGAAAGCGGCCGCGCCGGCCGCGACGGCCTGCCCGCCGACTGTACTTTGCTTTTTTCGGCCTCGGACCTGGCCGCGCACCGCTGGCTGGCCAAGAAGGACGCCACCCTGAGCGCCGAGCGCGAGCGCGCTCTTGAAAGTCAGCTGCGCGCCATAGGCCGCTACGCCGTGGCCCCCGTGTGCCGCCATAACCTTTTATCCGAACACTTCAGCGCGCCTTACCCGCCCGACGGGCAGCCCGCCGGGGAGGAAGGCTGCGGCGCCTGCGACGTCTGCCTGGGCGAGACAAAAGGTCTGTCCGAGGAAGAGGCGCGGCTTACCGCCAAGAAAGTTTTAAGCGCCGCCTGGCGCGCCGAGGGCCGCTACGGCACCGGCTACGTGGTGAATTTGCTCTTGGGCCGCCCCAATGACCGCATGACCGGCAACGGCCACGACCTGCTGAAGGTGTTCGGGATCCTGAAGGAGGCGGGGGAACCCGCCGTGCGGTCCTGGATAGACCAGCTTATCGTGCAGGGCTACCTGGAAGTGACCGAGGAGAACGAGTACCCTTTGCTGCGCATCACAGCCGAGGGCCGCGCCCTCTGCCAGGACAAGGGCGAGGTAAAGCTCGGCCTGCCCGTGCCGCCCAAGGCCGGCAAGAAAAAAGCCAAAGTTTTCAAGAAAGCCGAAAAGGCGGGCCTCACCTTCCAGGAAGCCGACAAGGACCTGTTCGAAAAACTGCGCGCCCTGCGCAGGAGCGTGGCCGACAAGGCCGGCATCCCGCCTTACGTCATCTGCCACGACACCGTGCTGATAGAAATGGCCTCCGGCAAACCCTCCACCCAGGAAGAACTCCTGGCCATGAAAGGCATGGGCGAAAAACGCGTGAATAAATATGGTCAGCTCTTCCTGGACGTCATCGCCGGCAAATAAAAAAAGTCTATTGTCTTCGTTGTTTACCCCGACAATACCCTGGCCGTCTTATGCGCATAGCGCCTGATACGGCAGGCTCCTGAAAACGCCCGGGGCGGGCTGGTCTCAATCCGGGAGTAACCTTTCGGACTCTTTATTCATACTCTTCATAGCCGCTCTTTTTTCTGGGCGGCGGCTGGGGCGGCGGCTCCAATCTGGGCAGGGAGAGCATTGCCCCCACGCATTTCTCGAACTCCTCCCTCCGCACCGGTTTTCTAAGGAAACCGATCCGAGGGTTATCTACCACCATCCGCTTTATCAGCCCTGTCATGACGCCAGAGATGAAGATAACCGGAATAACGGCGGTAGCGGGGCAGGAGCGCAGCAGGGAATAGGTCTCCACCCCATTCTGATCCGGCATGTTAAAATCCAGCGTTATCAGGTCCGGCAGCAGTTCCCCAGCCAGCCGCGCTCCGGTTTTACCGTCCCGGGCGCAGTGGACCTCCAGCCCCTTAAGCTCCAGGATCCGGCGCATGAGGACCAGCATTTCCTCGGCGTCGTCTATGATAAGAACTTTCTTTTTCATGGCTGGACCGTGGTGGAGCTATTCATAAACGATTTCGATATTTTCGAGGTATTCCTTCAGCGCGGCGAGCAGGGAGGCCGCGCCCGGGGCGTCTTTAGCGCCCGCCGCGGCCTCCAGCGCTTTACCCAGCTCGGAAAGCCTGTCGAAGCCGTATCCGCCGCCGGAGCCCGCCAGTTTGTGCCCGGCCTTCCGCAGCCCGTCCAGGTCGCCGGCGGCCAGCAGGGCGGCAAGCGCGGGCAGTTCTTCTCCCCTGTTCTTAAGAAAGCCGGGTATTATCTCCCGGAGGTCCGGGTCAGCGTGAACTATATATTTAGCCATGTTATCTCCTTAAAGTGCGGTCCCGGCGCCGCCGGCGTACTTGACCAGGTAGGCGTAGAAGACGGCCTTGCGTATCGGCTTGCTCAGGTAGTCGTCGCAGCCGGCCGCCAGCGCCTTGTCCACGTCCTCCCGGGTGGCCATCGCGGTAAAGGCCACCAGCCGCGTCCGCGGCTTTCCCGCCGAGGCTTCCCACTCGCGCAGCTTCACGGAAGCCTCAAAGCCGTCCATCTCCGGCATCAGCATGTCCATAAAGATTATATCGTAAGTCCCGGCCTTGGCCTTTGCAAGCGCCTCCCGCCCGTCGGCGGCCGTGAACTCGGCGGAAACAGCGCCTGCCCGCTCAACGTCCAGCGCGGCCCTGTCGGCAATAACCAGCCCGCGGCAATAGCCGGCCCGGCTTTCAGCGGACGGGGCCAGCGAGCACTGACGGATGTCCTCCTCGGCGTGGCGCACGGCGTTGGTAAGAGCCAGCGTCTTTGTAAGCTTTACATACTCCGAGGAGAACCCTTCGCCCAGGGACTGCAGGCTGCCCATAATCAACAGGGCCCGCAGGATCATGCCGACATGCAGCAGCACCGCTAAAAAAAGCAGCGCACGAGTAATTTTAGAATGCCACTCTATCTTCATAGGCCCATTCCTATTAGCCTTAAGCCTTTGCTTTATCTGCTGGGCCGTCCAGCACCTCGCGCAGCTTGGCGGACAGCGCCTCCACGGTAAAGGGTTTATAAATAAACGCTATGCCAGGTTCAAGAACTCCATGGTTAATTACAGCGTCGTCCGTATAACCGGACATATATAAGGTTTTCGTAACAAGCTTGGCGTCCGCAAGTCGCCTGGCAAGTTCCCTGCCGTTCATCCCCGGCATTAACACGTCCGTCAGAAGCAGGTCAACCGGCTTCCCATAGCGTTCCGCGGCCGCAATAGCCTCCAGGCCGTCCGCGGCTGAAATTACGGTATACCCGCTGGCCCGCAAGAGCCGCTCGCCCAGGCGGCGCAGGGTTTCTTCATCCTCGACCAAAAGTACAGTTTCAGTTCTTCTCGGGAGGTTGTCTTTGTCTTGGTTTTGGCCTTGGTCCTGGCGGAGAGCCGCCTCCGGTATCTGCGGCAGATAAATGCGGAAGGTAGTGCCCTGCCCGGCAGAACTCTCAACTTCAATCTCTCCGCCGCTCTGCTTAACGATGCCAAAAACGGTGGAAAGCCCCAACCCCGTCCCCTTACCTTTTTCTTTGGTAGTAAAAAAAGGCTCAAACAGGTGCTCTTTATTTTCCGGGCTGATACCGGAACCCGTGTCGCTTAGGCTTAAACACACCAGCGGGCCCGGCTTCAGGTCCGGATGTTTGTTGAAGAAAGATTTTTCCCGAGTTACAATACTGGTTTCAATGATTATTGTGCCCCCCTCCGGCATCGCGTCGCGCGAATTAACCGAGAGATTCAAAAGCACCTGTCCGATCTGCCCGGCGTCGATATTGACGACGCACGGCTGCGGCGCGAGTTTTACCTCAAGCCGCACATCCTCGCCTATAAGACGCCTGAGCATATTAACGGTCCCCGCAAGTGTGGCGTTAATATCTATCCGCTGGGGGGCAAGTATTTGCTTACGGCTGAAAGCCAGCAGCTGCCTGGTAAGCAGCCCGGCACGCTCGGCGGCGTTAAGGATTTCCTTCGCATCCTCACGCCTGGGATCCTCCTCGGAGAGCCCTTTGAACAGCAGCCCGGCGTAGCCCCCTATAGCGGTAAGGAGATTATTGAAATCGTGCGCCACGCCGCCGGCCAACCGGCCGATAGACTCCATTTTCTGGGATTGCAGGAACTCGCGGCGCAGGGCCTCGCGCTCTTCCTCGGCCCGCTTGCGCATTAAAGCCTCGCCGATTGACGCCGCCATATTCTCCAGTTGCGCTATGATCCCTTCGGTAAAACAGCCTTTCTTGTGGCTGTTGAGCTGCAGCAGGCCCACGATGCCGGCTTTGCCGCGTATAGGCACCAGCGCTAACGAGGCGTAGTTTTTGTGAAAGCAGTTATTCCTGGGATGCAGGCGGGGATCCCGCTCTGCCGGCAGGTCCAGCAGGGGGAAGGAATCGTTGGTCCAGAAAGAGCCGCCTTTGGTGAGGATAGGGGAAGGCTTACCGGAAATTACCAGGCCGCACGTACATTCAAGACAAACTTTGCCGTCTTTATCCCGGCATAACCCGCCGTCAGCGGCGCGCGCGACCAGCGTGTTCTCGGTAAGCAGGAAATCTTCCGGGAAACCGTCCTGGTAGAGATATGGGAAATCTTCCCTTTCCTGCAGCCGCATGCCTACCGCGTCAAAACCGCCGCGGTTTTTCAGCAGGGTTACGATTTTAGCCGCCGCATCTTTAAGGCCCTGGGACTCGTTAAGTACCTTAAGCACTTCATGCAAGATCTCAACATATCGTTCTTGCTGCTTGCGTTCGGTAATGTCATAAAGGACAACCAGGTGCTGGCCGTCAAACGCCTTTGCGGGCAAGGCCGCGCTGGCCAGCACGGTTTTTACGGTCCCGTCCTTGCAGGAAACTGAGAGCTCCATAGGAGAGAAAGCCACGCCGTTTGTTTTGCAGCGCAGTAGTTCCTTATCCCAGGCCTCACAGACCTGCTTGCGATACTCCGCATCGGGGTAAGCTTTCGGCCACCAATCCGCCAGCGTGGGGATATCCACACCCGTATAACCGAAGGTCTCGATAAAAGCCTTATTAAGGAAATTTATGCGCAGCTGGTCATCGTTCAAAGCCATCGGAACCGGCGCCACGTCAAGGGAGGCCTGGTATTTTATATCACCTTGCTGACGCGCCGAAGCCGAGGCCCTGTTGCGCAGGGAGATGTTGGCCGCCCGTATCTTCAGCATGGCCCGGATCTTGGCCACCAACTCCGCCTCGTCCAGCGGCTTGGCCAGGAAGCCTTCCCCGCCCGCCTCCAGAGCCTGAATACGTTTTTCTTTATCGGTGCCGGCGGCGGTCAGAAAAACCACTGGGATGTCGCGGGTACCGGCCTCCGCCTTCAAACGGCGGCAGACCGCAAAGCCGTCCAGCTTAGGCATCAGGATGTCGAGGAGGATAAGATCCGGATTCTCCGCCAGGGCGCACTTCAGCCCGTCAGCGCCGTTAAGGGCGGAGAACAGCCTGATCCCGGGGAAACAATTCTTCAGGACCGCAGTCAAAAGAGATAAGCCTTCTTCCTCATCGTCTATCGCTAATATTTTCAAAGGCTTTGAGGGCATGTTCTCCTTGCTTTGGATAGAGCGCTATTGCCCGAGCATCCGCCGCTTGATTTCCTTGCGGAGTTCAGACAAGAGTTTATTCTTATCGTGTCCCGTCCGTTTCACCGCGGCGGCCAGCGCCTCTTTAAACCGCGCGTGCGCAACCTCGTCCGCGCAGGAGAGCGCCACCGTGCTGCCGCACTGGCATAGCACTATTCTATATACTTTGCCTTACCAAGTAAATTCATCCAGCTGCGCGCCTCACTAATATACCCGGCCTATAGCCCAAACTCCATCCCGGGTTGTTATAGAACCCGCACCCGGCCAACCGGGCGGGAGGGGGGACCGCGAAAAATACAGGAAAACGCACCGCTTTTTGGCCGTCTATTGCGCATAGCGCTTGATACGGCATGGCCATAGCCTAACAGTCTGCTGAAAAAGCCCTTTTCGGTTTCTTTTGGACGCTTTTGCCACGGATAAGCCGCATAGCGGCTTTCCGCGGCCCCGGCTATTCGGCCTTAAATTCCAGTTTGATATCAGGGTGCAGGCTGCGGCTGACGGGGCAGACCTTCACGCAGGCTATGAGTTTTCCCCGCTGTTTAAGATCAAGGCCGGGCGGCAGGGTAATCACCCCGGTAAGCCTGTCTATGCGGCGCGGGTTCTCCCGCATGTGCTTCTCTATCTCGAACGAGGCGCCTTCAAAGCGGATGCCTTCGCGCGCGGCCACCTTGGCCATGATAGTGAGCACGCAGGAGGCCACTGAGGCGGCGGCCAGGTCGGTCGGCGAGAACGCGCGTCCCTTGCCCCCGTTGTCCAGGGGCAGGTCCGTAATGATCTTGCTGCCGGTCAGACCATGGATAAGTTCCACCTGGCCGTCGCCTGTATAAACGGCGCTTATTTTGAATTCCATATTTCAGTTTCCTCCTGTAACCGCTCCGTATTTATTATAATATTAATCTCTAGTAAACTGCAGGAGGTTCCCTTAAATGAACGTCCGTACCCTTGTGCTTATATCGGCAGTTGTTATTGCGTCGTCCTGCGCCAATAAAACGCAGGAAACCGCCCAGGAACAGTCGCCCCAGGCGGCCGTAAGCCAGCCCCAGGCGGCCCCAATCCAGAAACAGGAGAAGAACATATCCATGGAAGCCTTAAAAAACCCTTCGAAATCCACCGAAAAAGCCCCTGAAACCTTTAAAGTCAAATTCAACACCACCAAGGGGGATTTCACGCTTGAGATCACCCGCGCGTGGTCGCCGCTGGGCGCCGACAGGTTCTACAATCTGGTCAAAGCAGGCTTTTTCACCGACGTGGCCTTCTTCCGCGTCATAGACGGCTTCATGGTACAGTTCGGCATACACGGCGACCCCGCTATCGCTTCCGCCTGGCGCGGCGCCAGGATCAAGGACGACCCCGTGAAGGAGTCCAATAAAAAAGGCTATATCTCCTACGCGATGGCCGGCCCCGACACCCGCACCACGCAGTTCTTCATCAATTACGGCAACAACACCAACCTGGACAGCATGGGCTTCTCCCCTTTCGGTAAAGTCGCCGAGGGCATGGACGTCGTGGAGAGCATCTACTCCGGCTACGGCGAAGGCGCCCCGTCCGGCATGGGCCCCGACCAGGGCCGCGTGCAGCTGCAGGGTAACGAATACCTCAAAAAGGATTTCCCCAAGCTGGACTATGTGAAGAGCGCTGTGCTCCTGAACTAAAGGAAAAATGAAAAACGCAATTATGCTCGCGGCGGCCCTGGCCCTTACAGGCTGCGCCTCCTCCCATTACAACACCGCCAGGTTCCGCCCGGAACGCAAGGCCGCGGTAGCGGTGCTGCCGCTGGAAAACTACACGGAATCCGCCATGGCCGGCATAAAGACGGCCTCTATAGCGGCAGGCATCCTCTCGGCGCGGGGCGTCACGGTGGCCGACAGGTTCAGCGGCGCGCAGGAGCGGGCTTACGGCGAGCAGGAATTCAGGAAAGCCCTGTCCGACCTGGCCGCGGCGAACGTTGCCTATACGCTCTCCGGCTCGGTGAACGAGTGGACGTACAAGGCCGGGCTGGACGGAGAACCGGCAGTAAGCGTGACGCTGCGGCTCTTCGACAACAAGACCGGGGCCCTGGTATGGACCTCGGTGGCCTCCAGGACAGGCCGCTCCAGCCAATCCACCGCTGTGCTGGCGCAGAAACTCCTGGACAAGGCGCTTGGTGAACTTGAATAGCCGGCTGTTCATCTACGGGGAAGCGGCCGTTTTCTGCCTGATCTTCCTCTACGCCGGCCTGCAGTTCAGGCCGGCGGACCCTTTTCTGCTGTTCTCCTCCTACCAGGTGTACCTCCCGTTCGCGCTGACCCTTACGCTGGCCGGCGGCACCGGCGCCGGGCTCATAGCCCTGGGCTTCGCGGCGGCCCTGGCGGGTTTCTATTACACGCCGTACCCTTACCAGCCCCTGCTCTGGATGGCCCTCATCACCCTGGCGGCCGGAGAATTCAAGATCTACTGGGACCGCAAGATCCATATGTACACGGAAGAGCGGGACTACTTCCGGGAAAAGCTCAGGGACCTTACGCACAACTTCATCCTGATGAAGATGTCGCATGAGCGGCTGGAGAAGAACTACATCCTGCGCCCGGTCAGCATACGCGGCTCCCTGGAAGAGATCCGCACCCTGCTGCTCAAGCACGAAAGCGAGGCCTGCCAGAGCCTGATGGATTTTATGGCCAACTTTTACGGCCTGGAGTCGGCCGCCCTTTTCATCCGCCGGACGGAGGCGGCAGCCAAGCCCTCCGGCCGCCTGGCCTGGCTGTTCAAGGACAAGCCCGGCGTTTCCTGGCAGGAGGCCGGCAAAACCGGCCTCGGCGCGCAGTTGGACCTCGCCGACCCGCTGATAAGTCTCGCCCTGGCCAAGCGCGAGGCCGCCTACTTCACCATGAGCCAGCTCAAGGACGAGAACAAGTCGGCCTATATAGCCGTCATTCCTTATTTCGACGGCGAAGAACCGCAGGCTATCCTGGCCATAAAGGACATCCCCTTCCTGCAGCTCAACCGCGACAACCTGCTGACGCTGGCCATGTACCTCTCCTTCTTTATGAGCGAATTCGTGGATACCCGGCGTTTTTCCGCCGCGGCGGAGGCTTTCCCGAAGCTGGATTCGAATATTTTCAAGGAGCTCGCCCGCCTGCAGAAGATGCGCAGGGACTTCGGCGTTGACAGCGTCCTGATCCGCTTCCAGGCCCGCTACGGCGACCTTTCAAAAGAGGTCTCCTCCTTCATAGAATCGGAGATCCGCGGTTTCGACCTCTCCTATAGCTCCTGCGGCGAGCACTGCATGGTGCTGGTTATCCTGCCGCTCACCGGCTACGCCAACGCGGTCATCTTCACCTCCCGGGTGGAGGAAAAGGTCAAGAACGGGTTTGCCTCGTTCAGCGGCACGCTTGAGAAAAAGGTCCTTCCTATAACCGGGGACGAAGTGCTGCCCCTGGTGAACCAGGCCATGGCGCAATGACGGCGGAAACAAAATTGGTGCTGTACTCGGTCTCTCTGGAAGCGGCCGCCATGGCGTCCCTTTTCAGGGGCCCCTATTTCCTGCGCATCACCTCCTTTCTGACGCTGCACTCCGCGGCCTGCGCCATCTCCTGCGGCCCGGCCTGGGGCCTGCTGCCGGAAAAGTACAAACATCCCAGGGTCCTTTCGCTCTCTTTGATCTTCGCGCTGCTGTTCACCGTCTCCATCGCGGGCTTCGCGGGCCTGGTCTTCTTCACCGTCTACCTGATGCGTTCCCAGAAGAACCTGAACCTGGTCAAAGCCGTCCTGCTGGCCCAGGACCGCCTCGACTCCGCCGTTCTGTCCATGCCGGGCCGCGGGATGGGAGAGGGAGCCATAAAAGCCCTCTGCGCCGGCGCGGCCTCCTCCCCGCAGGCTCGCATGCGCACCGTGATGATGATCAGCGAGATCTCCTCCGAGATCCCCAAACACTTCCGCCTGCTCAAAGAAAGCATCAAGTCCCCCGACGACTCCGTGCGCATGTTCTCCTTCAGCATGGTGGACGCCATGGAGAAGCGCCTCAACGACCAGATCCACTCCAAACTGGCCCTGTTCCGCGACGCCCCCTCGGCCCAGGAAAAGGCCCCCGCCGCCAGGGAACTGGCCAGCCTCTACTGGGAGTACGTGTACACCGGGCTCGCGGACAAGGAATACCGGGATATCATGACGCGCGAAGCGGAGAACTACGCCGTGCTGGCCCTGCTGCATATGCGCGAGGACCCTATACTGCTCTCGCTCATGGGCAGGATCTGCCTCTCCCGGCGCCGCTACGACGACGCCCTTAAATATTTCCGCGAGGCCATGTCGCATTGCCGCAACCCCGACAGGTTCCTGCCCTATATAGCCGAGATATTCTATATCCGCCGCGACTACGCCGCGGTGCGCGAAACTTTCCGCGGCCACTCCGGTTTCACCCACGACCCCGTCCTCCTGCCCATAGTGCAGCTCTGGACCGCCTCATGACAGCCTCCCCCGCCCAGGTTACCTTGCTGGCCGAGGGCACCTACCCCTACGTGCGCGGCGGCGTTTCCGCCTGGATGCACGACCTCATGACCGGCCTGCCCGATACGCGCTTCGCCCTGGTTTTCCTCGGGTCCCGCAAGCAGGATTACTCCGGCCTGAAGTACAAACTGCCGCCGAACCTGGTGCATTTCGAAGAGCACTACCTTTTCGACCAGAGCGAGCGGCCCCGCCCCTCGCTGCTGGAAGGCACCAAAAAAGCCTATGGCCTTATAACGGCCCTGCACGACAATTTCCGCAAAGGCGAGGATGTGAAGATACCGGAGCAGGTAAAACGGCTGGATTTCTACAACAAAGAGATCACTTTCGCCCAGTACCTGTTCAGCCGCCGCGCCTGGTATTTCATCTCCGACCAGTACGGCAAGCATTGCCCCAAGATCCCCTTCATAGACTATTTCTGGACGCTGCGCAATATCCACGCCCCCATCTGGGTGGTGGCCGGCATAGCCCAGCGGATCCAGGGCCTCGGAGAGGTCCTGCACAGCCCTTCCACCGGTTACGCCGGCCTGCTGGGAGCGCTGGTGCATTACCACACCGGCAAACCGCTGATCATCACCGAGCACGGCATCTACACCCGGGAGCGCGAGATAGACATTCTCAAAGCGCAGTGGATACAGGATAACCGCACTTTCCTGGAAAAGACCGCCGGGGAGACCAACTACCTGCGCCGGGTCTGGATACGTTTCTTCAAGACCATCGGCCGCGTCTGCTACGACGCCGCGGACGAAGTGATCTCCCTTTTCGACCACGCCAGGAACATCCAGGTGCTTTACGGCGCCAACCCCGCCAAGACCAGGGTGATCCCCAACGGCATAGATTTCCCGCGCTTCTCCGCCCTGCGCCGCGAGCACGCCGGCGGCACGCCCAAGGTCATCGGCCTCATCGGCC
Source organism: Elusimicrobiales bacterium (assembly GCA_036171915.1). Taxonomy (GTDB): domain Bacteria; phylum Elusimicrobiota; class Elusimicrobia; order Elusimicrobiales; family UBA9959; genus UBA9959. The sequence goes on from JAVHRY010000084.1 coordinate 20,155, forward strand.
GCGTGGTCTCCATTAAAGACATCAAGACCTTCATAAAGGCCCTCAAGATAACAGCCGGCGCCATTCCCGAAGTACAGGGCTGGATCATAGGCCCGCAGGAAGAAGATCCGGAATACACCAAAGAATGCCTGATGCTGGCCGAATCCCTGGGGCTGCAGGAGAACATAAAGTTCACCGGGTTCCGCAAGGTGGACGAAGTCCTGCCGGAATTGGGCGTGATGACGCTTACCTCCGTCAGCGAAGGCATGCCGCTGGCCGTGATAGAGGCTTTTGCCGCCGGGGTGCCGGTGGTCATAACCGACGTCGGAGCGGCCTCGCAGCTCATACACGGCGGGCTGGACAAGGCCGACCGCGACCTTGGCGCCGCCGGGGAAGTGACCGGCATCTCCGACCCGCACGCCCTCAGCGCCGCCTATATCAAGCTCCTTTCCGACCGCGCCCACTGGGAAGCCTGCCGCAATGCCGCCTCGGAGCGCGCGCTGGCCTATTACACCAAGGATAAATTTTTAGCCAGTTATGCCGAAGTCTACGGGAGGGCCTTAAAGAAATGGCGGGCATAGGCTTCGAACTCTCCAAGATCCTCAAGGAAAAGAACCTTTCCGCCCTGCTGCGGGCCTACGGCTATTCCATGGCCATAGCCGCCGGCCCGTGGATAATCTCCATAGTCAGCATCCTGGTGGTCGGCCGCGTCGCCCGCCCTTTCGTCAAGGATCCCGTCCAGCTTACCCAGTTCCAGGTGGCGGTCACTTACCTGATAGCCTTAAGCCTTATCTTCACCGGGCACCTGCAGCTCTATTTCACCCGCTATATAGCCGACCGCATATTCGAAAAAGACATGAAGCGGGTGCTCCCCAACACGCTGGGCGTCATCCTCTTCATCATCGTCTCTTTCGCCGTGCTGCTTTACCCCGTCTTTATTTACCTCTTCCGCGGGCTCAGCCCCGTGTTCACCATGTTCTTCATAATGACCCTCGGGCTCATGGGCTCGGTCTGGATCCTCAATACCCTGCTGACCGGCATAAAGGATTACAAGTACATAGCCTTCTCTTTCCTCGTCTCCTACCTGGTCATCATTCTGGGCAGCTTCGCGCTGGCCCACACCGGGCTGAACGGCCTGATGCTCGCCTTCTTCCTGGGCCAGGCGCTGCTCTTCTTCATGCTGCTGGGGGCCGTGATCTACCATTACCCTTCGGACCGCCTGGTGGAATTCGATTTCCTGCGCCGCAGCCGCGTCTACCCCATGCTCATGGCCACCGGCTTCATCTACAACCTGGCCATCTGGGTGGACAAGTTCATCTTCTGGTTCCACCCCGAGACCGGCGACCGGGTGCTGGGCCCGCTCAACAATTCCATCATCTACGACATGCCCATCTTCCTGTCCTACCTGGCCATCGCGCCGGGCATGAGCATCATGTTCCTGCGCCTGGAAACTGACTTCGTGGAGGCCTACGACGGCTATTTCGGAGCCGTCACCTCCGGGGAGAACCTGCGGCGCATCTACAACCGCAATTCCGAGATGGCCGGCGCCGCGCGCCTGATGCTTATAGAGGTGCTGCGGGTGCAGGCGATAGTCACCATCGGTCTGTTCCTCGCCTCGGACCTTATTTTCGACTTCTTCGGTTTCCCAAAGATCTACCAGCCGCTGTTCCACATAGACCTGATAGGCACCCAGGCGCAGCTGCTCTTCACTTCCGTGCTGTCGCTGCTGTTCTACCTGAACCGCCAGAAAGAAACGCTGGCCCTGGTCACGCTGCTGCTGGTCCTCAACACCGCCCTGAGCTGGCTTTCCATTTACCTGGGGCCGTTCTTCCACGGCTACGGCTTTACGGTATCGTTCATAGCGACCAGCCTGATCGGGGTGATCCTCCTCAACAGACTGATGACGAAAATTACTTATGAAACTTTCATGTTCAGTTAGCCTGGCCCTGGCGGCGTCGCTGGCCGGCCCCGCTTTCGCGG
>JAVHRY010000084.1:22123-37264 GCA_036171915.1 Elusimicrobiales bacterium
TGGCCCATGATTTCGCGCCCCGTGGGACAGATCGCGCGGGCGGGCCCCGCTTGCGGGGGGCCGGATTCCGCCGCCTTTTACTATGGGAACAAGGTCCCTCAGTCCCTTTATTCGGCCCGGTGGCTTGTAACGGACCTGCGGAACCTTGAAACCCCGCCGCTGCGCCTCAAGGGCCAGAAACTCATCTGCTACGCCAGCGCCGGGGAATTCGTTCCGGGCGAAGTAAAAGACCTGCCGGGAAGCGCCGGCTGGGCCCTGGGCGCCAACCCTGCCTGGAAAACCTCGGTCGGGGACCTGCGCCGCGCCGATTACCGGGCCTACATCTCGGAGAGACTCCTGAAACCGGCGGCCGCCTGCGACGGCTTCTTCATCGACACCATAGATTCATACACGCCGTTCGTGCCGGAAAAAGACCGGCCAGACTACGCCGCGGCCGCGGCTCGCTTCCTCGAGGACATAAAAAAGAGCTGGCCGGACAAGTTATTGGTCCTCAACAGGGGTTTTGAAATGCTGCCGCTGGTAAAACCCGGCACGGTGGACGCCGTGGCGGCCGAATCCCTTTATTCCGGCTTCGATCCAGCGGCCAGGACCTACAGGGCCATGAAACCCGAGGAAACGGCCTGGCTGGAAGGAGAATTGAAAAAGGTGTCCGCGGCGGGCCTGCCCGTGATAGTAATAGACTACCTGCCGCCATCCGGCATGGGGGCCGCGCCGGCCCTGGCCGAGCGCATAAGCGGCGCCGGCTTTCTTCCTTATATCTCGGATATGGACCTTCTCGGGGAAGGTATCTCCGGGGTTACCCCGGTAAAGCGCAGGATACTTTTGGTAGCCGGCAATACCAACGATATTTTCTTCTCGCCGCTGCATCTCATGGTGCAGCTGCCCCTGGAATATCTGGGCTACGACCCCGTTATCCTGACCGAAGCGCAGGTAACGGCCTCCAGGCCGGATCCATCGGCTTACGCCGGGGTGGTGGTATGGCTGGAATACTCCAAAGCCGACAACCCGGAGGCCTTCCGCGCCTGGGCCATGGACGGGATAAGCAAGGGAGCCCGTTTTCTTTTCGTGAACTCCTTCGGTTTCGACGCTTCCCCCGCCAGTCTCGCACCGCTGGGCCTAGAGACCGAACCTGACAACTCGCTTTCTCTTGACCGGCCGCGCATCACGAAAAAGGACACCATGAGCGGCTTCGAGGGCGAGCCCAGGCTGTCCAAGGAGGATTTCTTCCTCAGGGTCTCTTCCGGACAGCCGCTGATGACGGCGGAAACTTCGGACGGCAAGGTCTTCCACCCGGCGGCGCTGACCCCCTGGGGCGGCTACGCTTTCTATTCCAGCATGATCTCCGCCCCGGTAGGCGAGAATCTCTGGACCATCGATCCCTTCCGCTTCCTTCCGGCCGCGCTCGGCCTGCCCGTAATACCGGTACCGGACATAACCACGGAGAACGGGCGGCGCATCTTCTTCTCCCATATCGACGGCGACGGTTTCATAGAGCCGGCGGAGTGGGACCCGTCGCGCATAGCCGGGGAGGTTATCCGCGATGAGTTCCTAAAGAAGTACCAGTTCCCGTTCACCGTCTCCGTCATTGAAGGGGAGATCTCCGGCAACGGCGCCTATCCGAAGGACCACGTCCGCTACGAAGCCGTTGCCAGAAGCATCTTCGCCTTGCCCAACGTGGAACCGGCCAGTCACAGTTTTTCCCACCCTTTCTACTGGGGCGTAGCGGGCAACGCTTCGCTCTATGAAATGCGCAACCTGCATATCCCCGGCTACGTTCTCGACTACCGGAGAGAGATCTACGGTTCCAGGGATTACGTGGACTCCCTGCTGCCCCCGGGCAAGCGGACGCGCATCCTCCACTGGACCGGCAACTGCCTGCCTGACCAGACCCAGATAAAAATGGCCAGGGAAGCCGGCCTGCTCAACATTAACGGCGGCGGTTCTACGGCCATGAATTTCGTGCCCTGGCTGTCGCGCATGATGCCCTCTTTCATCGAGCGCGGCGGCGAAACGCAGGTCTACTCCCCTATCCAGAACGAGAACGTATTCACTGAAGGCTGGAAGCACCCGTTCTACCGCTTCATCCAGGTCATGGAGACCATTAAACTCACCGGGGAACCCCGGCGCCTCAAGCCCGTGAACGTTTATTTCCACTTTTTCTCCGGCTCCAAACTTTCCTCGGTCAGCGCGCTGCGCAAGGTCTACAGCTGGGTCTCCGGGCTCAAAACCACGCCCATGAAGACCACCGACTGGACGCTGCGGGCCGGAGATTTCAAGACCACCTTCCTGGCAAAGGATTCACACGGCGCCTGGACGCTCAGGAACGCCGGCTACCTGCGCACGCTGCGCGTACCGGCCGCCTTCGGCATTCCCGATCTGCGGGCCGGGTCCGGCCTGGCGGGCTTCAAACGGGAAGGGGACCAGCTCTACCTGCACCTGGACGGTTCCGGCTCTGCCCATATATCCTTTTCAGGCAGCCCGGCGCCCGCGTATATAGAAGAGACCTCGGCCATCCTTTCCTCCTTCGAAAGGCGCGGCCGCGGCTTTACGGCCAGCCTGAACTCCGAAGCCCCCGGGGAACTCGTACTCGGCGGGACGGCCGGCTGCCGGATCAGGCTGAACGGGGCGCCGACCGCCAGTGCCCGCCTAAAACTCAACAAAGGAGAATTCACGCTGCATGTCGATTGCGAATAAATACCACGTCTTCCGCCTGCATGAATTCCTGGTCACCATAGGGTTGGCCGCGGCCGCCTGCTGGGCTGTTTATCCGGAGAACCGCCTGACCGAACTGGTCCTGGCCGAGAACAACAGCCCCGTGGCGGTAAAGTACCTTGAATCCATCGTACGCCTCAACCCCGGCAACGGCAAATACCGCATACTTCTCTCCGACAGGTATCTCAGATCGGGCAGACCGGAACGCGCCATGGCGCAGCTCCTGGCCCTGCAGGACAGCGACCCGGTAACCAGGTTCAGCCGGGATATCCGCGTATTGGCGCTGTACAAACAGGCTCCGGAGCACTTCAACGATCCGGCGGAGATCGCCAAGTTGGCGGACCGGACTTTCGCCCTGATCCGGCTCGAAACTTCCAGGCAGCGCCTCGGGGCTATCTACGCGGAGGCCGCTTCCATAGGGCTGTGGCCGGCCGCGCTGGCCGCGGCTGAAAAGATCCTCCCGTTAGAGACCTGGAACGCGTTTTTCTGGCTGAACAAGACCGCCTCCGCTGCCGAGCAGGCCGGAGAGCCGGCGAAGGCCGCGGGCTACTATATAAAGGCCGCGGCCTGCGCGCCGGACATGGATAAAAGAAGGGGCCTTTTCAGGAAAGCTTTCCTGGTACTGGCCTCGGCAGGCAGGCAGAAGGAGCTGAAAGCGGAACTTGCAGCCTCCGCCCGCGCCTTCGCCGGGGACAGGCATACCGCCGCCACGCTGCTGACCTTCGCGAGGCAGACGGGCGACGCCTATTTCGCCAGGGACATAGCCCTGGTCATCTTAAGGAGCCGGCCTTGAAGACTGCGCTGCTGGCTATGCTGCTCTTCTTCCCGCCGCTGGCGGCGGCGTCCGCCGCCGTCCAAACCGCCGCTCCCGCGGACCAGCAGGAAGAACTTATGCGCTCCCTCCTGGAGACCTTCATAGGGGCGAACGACCTGCCTGCCGCGCTTGAAACCGCCGGGAAGGCGGAAAAACTCTATCCCGCCGACCCCTTCTGGGCCAAGAAGGCCGCCGAGCTGTCGCTTTGGAGCGGCGATCCCAAGAGCGCCCTTGCCGCCCTGAAGCGGCTGCTGCGGCTGGAGAACACTCCCGAACTGCGCAACAGGGTGGTAGTCCTGGCCATAGGCACGAAGGACTACGAGACAGCGCTTTACGCGCTGGAACTTGACCTGGCCGCCGACGACCTGGGCAAGGCCGACGACCTCATTTACATTTACGAGCAGTTGGGCCGCCCGGAAAAGGCGGCTGAACTCATAGAGAAATACTCCTACCGCTTCAACTCCCCTTCAGGTTACGCCAAAGCCATAGAACTTCACACTAACATGGGGGACAAGCGGGCGGCCGAAGAGAACTACCTCACCAGCATCAGGAAATTCGGGCTCACCCCCGTTACCGCCCAAGGCTACGCGGAACTGCAGAGTTCCAGAAAGAACCTCGACGCTGCCTTCGACATACTCAAACGCGCCGAACCCGGAGCGAAGCCAGCCGACACCCAATTCTGGAAAATGCTGGGGGACCTGGCCTGGTATTTCGGCGACGTGGAAAGGGCGGTAAAGGCGGCCGGGATACTCGACGGGGAACTGGCCGCGCAGGAACCCGAATACGACAGGCTGACGGCTTATTACAGAGCCAAGGGCATGGATGACAAGGCGGAAGAGACTTTCGCCAAGGCCTGGCGGAACACGTCCAAGACCTATTTCCTGATGTCCTGGCTCAACATGATGGCCAAACGCGGGGACTATACCGCCGTGGCCGCGGCCATTTCCGGCCTGAACCGGGAACAGACCGTGCTCGCCTCCACCAACCAGTATTTCTGGACGCTCAAGGCGATAGCGGAAGCGCAGACCGGGAATATGGCGGCGGCGCTGGCGGCTTACGACGCCGCCCTGGCCATAAGCCCGGATTCCGAGGAGGTCAAGATCCAGCTGCTCTGGTTCCTCTCCTCCAGCCACCGCGGGCCGCAGCTCAGGGAAAGGCTGGGGCGGCTCTCCGCCGGCGGGACGGAGCTGCCGGAAAAACAACTGGCCCTGGCCTACGCTTATATGGCGGCCGACGATTCCGCCTCTTCGCTCGAGCGCATAGCCGCATACCGCCGCCTCAGGTCCGATACGCCGGACTTCACGGCCGACACGCTGGAAGCAGGGGGGCGCGCCCTGGACGCGCAGGAGATAAGTTTCGGCAGGTGGCTGAAACTGGCCAAGGCCAGGAATTCCGGCAGTTTCGGCTCCGGAGCGGAAGCGGCGGATTGGCTCAGACTCTGCGCCCGCTTCTGCTCCTCGCCCAGGTTCGAAGGGGAACTGCGCCTGCTCTCTTCCGTCCTGGACAGGGAGACCCTGCTAAGCGCGCGCATAGCCAGGGCCAGCCTGTACAGCGAGGACGCGGACGAACCGTTCAGGCTGGGAAAAGGCCTTAAAGAATATCCGGCCTGGCTCAGGCTCTCCCGCGCCCTGAGCTACACGGAAACCGAGGAACTGGGCAGACTCCTGGAACAGAGCCAATACGCGCTCCCTTTCCGCGACCGCATAAGCGCGCTTGAGAGGCTTGGCCTGAAGGACGAAGCCGCCGCCGAGACCGCGCGGCTGTTATGGAAGAACGGCAGCGACGTGTTCCTAAACCTTAAAGCGGCCGAGCTGCTGGACCCTGAGAATCCAGCCATTACGCCCTCGGTTCTTTACCAGAAACGAAAGGCCCTGGAAACCTTGGGCGCGGCGCTGACGGCGCGCGCCCCCGCCGGAGAAAGGCTGTCCTTATCCGCGGGCGGCGCGGCTTTGCGCCGCAACGTTGCCGCCGGAGGGGCCTTGATACTGGGCAGGAAGGAAGACAGGGAAGCCTGGGCAGGTCTGGCCTGGGACGGCCGCCGCTGGGACGCGGCGCTGAAGGCCGGCGGCAGGGACGCCGCCAGGAAATTTTTCACTGCCGGGCTGGAGGCTTCCCGGGAGTTCAGGAAGGGATTTAAGGCCGAGTTTTCCGCCGGCTACGGGGCACGGGCGGACGAATCCTTGAACCTGGAAACGGCGGGACTAAAGGATTTCTTCTCAGCCTACCTTTCCGGCCCACTACCCCGCCCTTACTATTTCCGCGCCGGGGCCGAGGCCGCGCAATTCCTCTCCCAGGACCGCGTCTACGCCGGGCGGCTGAACTCGCTCCGGGCCGAGATCTCCAGGCAGGGCAGGCTTTCCGGCTGGGCCCTGACTCCCCGCCTGTACTATCAGAACACGGCCGCGGCCGAAGCGCCCGGGCCCAAAGGCTCGCTCGACGGCTCCTCCCCTTTCGAGGCCACCAGGTTCCTGCCCGGGTCCTTCAACCAGTACGGGGCCGGAGTCATCCTGACCCGGGACGGCTACAGGCTGCCCATGCGCAGGCTTTCTCCTTACCTTTCCGCCGACTATTACTACAACAGCAGTTTCCTCGGAGGTTTCGCGGCGCGCGCTGGCGCTTCCTGCTCCCCCTGGGGCAGGAATATGTTAGAGCTATGGCTGGAATATTCGAAGGGCTACAAAGGCTCCGGCGACGAGATTAAGGCCGCCGGGGCGTCGTTAAGCGTCTACTTCTGAGCGCCGCAGACCTTTCCCGCTTTCATCGTCAATTCAAGCCCGCGCCGCAGCGTATAAGCGGGCTTGAACTTAAATAATTTACCGGCCAGGGTTATGTCCGGCATAGAATGTCTTATGTCCCCGGGGCGGGCAGGCGCGAAACGGCTCAGCGTTCAACCTTGATCACGCGCGTCTGGGCTATGAGGTCGTGCCAGGTGCGTCCTTCTTTTTCCCACAACGCCCAGGCATAACCCAGCAGCGCCGCGCCCACCGAGACCAGCGAGAAGAAAGACCGCAGGAACGCTTTATCCGCGGGCAGCTTCGCGCCCGAGGCGGCGTCCACCGCTTTCAGCTTCAGCACCATCATTCCCGGAGTGGCGCCGAAACGCCATATTAAAATGGCGCAATAGAGCGCCCAGATGAGCATTTTCAGCGGGATGCGCTTCCCCGCGCTCTCGTCGTTACCGAAGCCGAAGTTCCGGGTTTCTGTGCGCCGGTACTTGGGTTTGGTCCCGTTGGCGTCCGTTTTGGAGATCTCTTCCTTGCTCAGTTTTATTGTTTCCCCGTTATTGCCGTTGATTGTGATCCCGGAGGGGTTAATATCTATTTTCTTCACCGTCATCTCCTGCGAGCCGTAGCTGTCCTTGGTTTCAATTTTGGCCCGGGGGCCGCAGGACTGGAGCCCCAGCATGTTCATAGCGATGGTAAAAATGCACAGGTCTACCGCCAGCGAGACCAGCCTGCGCCAGAAACCTGCCCGCACGCCGGCTTTCGCCGCGATCGGCCCGGAGGCGGCGTCGGCTGCCTGCACTTCGTCCGTTGATCCGGCCGTGGAGATCTGTTCGGGCCGGCCTATCGGCGTTTCCCGGAGCACGCGGTACACTTTTATCTTTTCCGGCACGTTCTTGAACTGGCGGTAGCCGATCTCGCTGGAGGGAACTTCCTTTTTGTTCATGGCCAGGTAGACGGCTTCCGTGAAGAACACCTGGCCGGCTTCGGCTATGCCGCCTATGCGCGCGGTGATGTTAACGGCGTCCCCGTAAATATCGTTATCCGACAGTGTCACCTCGCCCGAGTTGATGGCGATGCGGATCTCTATTTTATCGTCGTTGGCCCTGTCCGTGTTGTGCGCCTTTAGCACGTTCTGTATTTCCACGCCGCAAAGGACGGCGTCCGTGGGGCTGTCGAAGGTGACCAGGAACGCGTCGCCTATGGTCTTGACCAGAGTGCCTTTAAATTTTTGTACGACCGGCAGGACCAGCTCCTCATGTTTCTTGATCAGTTCCATCACCTGGGTCCGTGAAAAGCTGGCGGTCTTGGACGTGAAACCCTTTATATCGGTAAGCATTATGGTCAGATGTTTTGTCTGCATGATTGTCCTCTTGTTTAAGTCCGGTAATCAATTCTAATAAACTCCCGCCGCAAACACTCCCGGCCAAACGGGCAGGGGGGGGGCGCAAAATTCAGGAAAACGCCCCGCTTTTTGGCCGTCTGTTGCGCATAGCGCTTGATACGGCATGGCCATAGGCCTAATACGGCACAGCCATAGGCTAGTTATTATAGATAAAACAGCCGGCTGGTGCGGCGGTTTTTTAATTTCAAGTGAAGGAAAAAGAGCCCGGCTCCCGGGAAAACAGGCGATAACCGCGCTTATGGTTCCTGCGTAACCGGCTCTGTAGCTTGTTATTAATGCGCAGATACGCTGGTCTATCTGTCGGATGCGCTTGTGGACAGGGGCAGTTGATGCGGGAGCGAGACTGACTGTTTTTCCGCCGCTAAGGGCGAGGGTGCGCTTCCAGTTGTAAACGGTGGAACTGGATATCCCGTAAGCTTCTTTGGTTGTTTTGTGGTCGTGGTTATCGAAGAAGGAAATTATAGAGATGCATTTTGCAATTTCAGCGGCCTGAAGATGAAGTGCGGATTTAATATGCCGTTGGTTAAGGTGGGCGAGGATTTAAATCGTTTCGGCAAGTTGAAAAATGCGCATATCGGACAGCCCGCCTTGGGGCTTGTTTCAGGTTACTTTTTAACCCTGAAACTGTCCAATATGTGTCTGATATTTTGCAGCCCCATGGCCCCCGGTTTCTCCGCGCACGCGGCTCTGCTGCGGAAGGCTTAATTGCCTTCCGCCCGGCCGCGCTTTCAGTAGATCTGTCTGGTCTTGCCTTCCCAGTCCGTGAAGTACACTCCGTCCGCTGCCGCGGTGAAGACGCCGTCCGCTGAAGCCTGTACCTGTTTTATTCTGTTGCGGATCACCGAGGGCAGCTTCCAGACCTTAACTTCCCCGGCGCCTTTCTGGTCCGTCCTGACCAGGTACCTGCTGCCCGAGACGAACCAGAGGTTGTCCCCGGCCGAATGCACCAGGTCTATCTCCCCTCCGTCTACGCCCGCTTTCTCCACCACCTGATCAGCTTTTACCCCGGAAAGGGGCTTGCTGTCCGAGGTAAGGATGTAAAACAGCGGGGCCTCCTGCGCGAGCCTGGAATAGCCGCCCAGCGCGATCTTGAATTTAGAGAGCATCCTCGTTTCCTTCTTGCCCCAGACGGTGCCGTCCGGCGCCGCCTTCAGGTTCTGCATCAGGCGGAAGTATTCCGGCCAGATCATTTCAGCTTTGCCGTTGGGCCGGCACAGCCAGGTGGCGTAGCCATCCTTGGTCTTTAACGGCACCAGGAAGTTCATGCCGTCGGCAAGTTCCACCCCGGGTTCTGGCAACTGCCAGGCCTCGACGCCCGGGATAGACCAGCGCTTTCCGCGGTATTCCAGCGTTTTTCCGCCCTTGCCGAAGACCGCGGCCGCGCCTTCGCGCAGGTGCTTTTCTCCCAGGAAGCGCATGTAGCCCTCTTTCCTGAACGAGACTTTCTTCCGCTCGAGCGCGTTCTTCCCGGACAGCGGGCTATAGTAATAATCGTTCTCGCTCCGTTCGAGCAAGCCCGGTTCATTACCGGCGATCAGGCTGCTGCTCCAGATGCTCCCGACGGCCCTGAGCGTGGTAAAGCCGGTCTTCATGCTGCCGCCCAGCACGCGCCCCCGGCCCATCTTCGAGTATAGGACCCAGACTTCGCCCGCCGGGCCGCCTATGGCTTCGCCGTAAGCCAGGCTGAGGTTGGGCATGGAAAGGAGCCCGGCCTCAGGGCCGGCAGGTTCTATCATGGAGCGGTTGCCGTCCTTGTCCACAAAGAAGACCTCGCCTGAGAACGGCTTCTGCACAAGCACGCGGCCGGCGGTTTCTCTCCTGGCCCGGGACGAGTAGAGGGAGTTGTCCGTCCCATAAAAGGCCCCGAACATTTTGGTAACCGGGAGCGTTACCTTCCTGCCCTGCAGGTTGAACCAGGCCAGCGTAGCGAAGGAAGCCAGTACAGGGGCGGCCACCAGCAGCACTATAAGGGAAATATTTACGGCCGTCCGTTTGGCCTTCCTGTCGCCGATCCGTGAGAGCTGCTTGAGCGCCAGCGCTCCGCAGGCCAGGGCCAGGGCTGCTATGGCCGGTTTTATCAGCCACAGCGGCACTATCTCGAAGGAGAGCTGCTGGAACTCGCCCATATCGATCAGCGGGAGCAGGGTGGCCGACACGGCGGCTACGGCCAGCGCGCCGCCCGCTATGCCGTTCCTAAACGCGTAGGAAAGCGTGAACCCGAACAGCGCCAGGTAGATAACGGCGAAGAGGTAGAAGCGAAGGACCTCCTGCTGTATCTTGGTCAGCGTTTCCAGCGGCAGGCCGAAGCCCATGATGGCCGCTATCACCAGGCCCAGCGCCCCTAGCTGCAGCAGCACGGTGGTCAGAGAAGACAGCAGCAGCCGGTATTGGGATACCGGCAGCGGCTGCTCAACGCTGCGCGCCTGTTCCCTGGCCGCTTCCGAGCCGGCTATGCCGGAAAGGATCAGGGTCACCAGCGGGATGCCCGCTGCGGCCCAGTAGAACATGGCAAGGTTAACGGCCTCCCGCGCCGATATGGCTTTGGACTTCACCAGCAGCGCCAGCGGCACGGCGGCCAGCACGGCCCCGAGCAGGACCGTGAAAGTGAGAAGGCTCTTCCTTAATTGAAGCTTGATGAGGTTTTTCATATTATTCTCCCAGCAGCGCCTTGAAGGCCGCGTCCAGTTCCAGGGGTTCTATCTCCGCCCCGTCCAGCTTTCCCGAATTCTTGAGCATTTCCAGCTTTTCCTTGCCGAAAACGGCCAGTTCCGAGACCGCCCCGGCCCGGCCGATCAGCCGCACCCCTTCTTCTTCAGCGGGGCGGGCGTCTTCGCGCAAGCTTACTTTGAAAGTTTCGGTCTTTATGAAATCCGCCCGGTGGTCGGCGGAGATCCTGCCGTCCTTCAGCACGCAGACCCGGTCCAGCAGGCCGCCCATTTCGCCCATGCGGTGGTTCGAAATAATTATGGTGCGCCCGCCGTCCGCCATTTCGCTGACCAGGCCGTTCAGAATATGGTCGCGCACCAGGTAGTCCAGCCCGGAGGTGGGCTCGTCCAGCAGCAGCAGCCGCGGGTTGAAGGCCGCGGCGCAGATCCAGGCGAGCTTGGCCGTATTGCCTTTGCTGAGGTCGCCGGCTTTGGCTTTAGTATCCAGCTCCAGGGTTTTGCAGAGCTGGGCGGCCTTGGCTTTATCCCAGCCGGGGAAGAAGGAGGCGCGGAAAGCCAGCGCGTCGGTTACGGTCATGAAGCCGTGGAAGGCCGGTTTCTCCGGCACGTAGCCTATCAGGCCGCGCAGCTTGCCGCTGCCGTCGGGGGAAAGGCCCAGCGCGGAAACGGAGCCGGCGTCCGGGGCTATAAGGTCCAGGATGAGCTTGAACAGGGTGCTCTTGCCGGAACCGTTGCGGCCAATGATGCCTATAACTTCGCCTTGAGCGGCTTCCAGGTCCAGCCCGGCCAGCACCTTTTTGGCACCGAAGCTTTTAACAAGGCCTTTACAGGTAAGAACAGTTTCGTTGTCTTTCATATAGTTTCCCTCTTTACCTTATTTAAAATTTCCTCGAGGTCAGCGGTGGTCAGGCCGTTCTTGAGCCCGTCCTTTACCGCCTCGGTTATCCTGGCTTTAAGGTTCTTGGTGTCGGCCGCCGCCAGGTTCCTGGCGCGGGGGGAAACTATATTCTCTTCCCCTCGTTTGGATTCGAAGAAGCCTTCGGCGGTAAGCTCGCGGTAGGCCCGGGCCACCGTGTTGGGGTTTAGTTTGAGCTGCGCGGCCAGCGCGCGGATGGAGGGCGCGGCGTCCCCGGGGCGCATCAGTTCCTTGCGGACGAGCCCCTTGAAGCCGGTCTTGATCTGTTCATAGATCGGCGCGGGCGAGTGGAGGTCGATGTTTATCATAACTGTATCACCTTACTAGTACAGTGATAGTCTAGCAGGCGTTCCTGGTTTTGTCAAGGGCCGCCGCGCAATGGCGGGATTGATGATTATTTACGGGGGAAGCTCTCCGGAGGAGAACAGGTGCTGGATAACGTCGGAGGAACGGCGCGCGGCCAGGGCGGCGCCGGCTATGCAGAGGGTGCCGGCCGCGAGAAAGACCCAGTCTCGGGCAAGCATACCGGCCCAGGCGCCCCAGAAGGTGCGCCGGTCCACCTGCCAGCGTTCCACCAGTCCCGCCTGCCGCGCCTATTGGGGCTTGAAGCCCTGCAGGAACAGTTTGTCGAATTCCGCTTTGTACGGGCCGACGTACTCCGGGGCCATCGTGAAGATGGTGTTCTCGGTGTTCAGGTTCTCGGCCGTATCGGACCAGTTGAAGGAACCGTTTATAAGGAGGGTCCCGTCTATGACGGAATACTTGTTATGCATTAGGCCGTTCCCGACGCGGCCTTCCTTCAGGCGCACTTCTATGGCCGTCTTCTTCACTTCCTCGCGGAAGGGAAAAGCGGATTTTACGTAAAGCAGCATCTTAACTTTCACGCCGCGGGCCGAAGCGCGCACCAGCGCGGCCATGGCCGGCTTGGAAGTGAACGAGAACATGGCGACGTCCACTTCGGAGCGGGCGGCGTCTATCGCCTTGGTTATCGTCGTCTCGGTGCCGCCGCGGGGGGAGAAGACGTAATTTGGCAGGACGGTTCCGTTTAAGTTGACCGAAGGTTGCGGGTCGGCGGGAGGGGCGGTGGGCTTAGGCGAAACGGCGTCCGGCTTCCCGGCGGGTTTAGCCTGGCCCCACATCCACTCGAAATCAGCCTGGTAGCCCTGGATAATGTGGCGGTCGCTGACGAACATGAGGTTCTCATAGCTGGCGTTCTCGGCCGAGAGGCTCCAGTTGGCAGAGCCGGTCTCCAGCAGGGCCCCGTCGAACACGGCGAATTTGCAGTGCATCGAACCGGACCCGCCGCGGCCTTTCATCACCCGCACGTCCATGCCGGCGTCTATCAGGTCCTGCATTTCCTTGCCGGCCTTTGGGTAGACGTGCTCGTAATCCAGTATAACCCGCACTTTGACGCCGCGCTCGCGGGCTTTAAGCAGGGCTTTGGAGGCGTCCGGGATCTGGAGGTTGTAAAGGGCGACGTCTAGGGTCGAATGCGTGCGGCCGACGGCGTCCGTGACCACTTCGGAAACCTTCTGCTCCTCCGTAAAGATGTAGGCCGGCAGACCTGACCAGTCGTAGGCCGCCCGCTCGAGCGGGGTGAAAACCGGGGCAGGCGCCGCGGCCGCGGGCAGGCCGCGCAGAATTTCGAGGTTGACGGTTTCAAGCCGGAGAACGCCGGCGGAAAAAACGGAAGGAACTGCTACGAACAGCAGCAGAAAGGAACGTAATAGTCTTTTCACCAGTGCCTCCAGCCAAGACATGTCAATCCTTGTAATATAGTACAAGCCCGGGCGGAAGGGGAAAAGAGGCTTAAGTCCCAGCCAGGGGCCGCTTTAGGACCCAGGCCGTACTGGGGCTAAAGGCCGATGCCCTCGCGCCCAGCTTTTTGTTATTAAAGATCAAACAGCCGGCTGGTGCGGCGGTTTTTTAATTTCAAGTGAAGGAAAAAGAGCCCGGCTCCCGGGAAAACAGGCGATAACCGCGCTTATGGTTCCTGCGTAACAAACGCGGTTCCCGGAAGGCTCTTGACATTTTTTCCTTATACTGGTATAGTTATACCAGATTATTACAAAGGACAAGGGAACATGCAAAGCATACTCAGGATATCGGACGCCGCCGCCATCGCCCTCCACACCGCCGATTACCTCGCCGGCAGCGAAAAGGCAGTAACTTCGGCGATGGATATCACCAAAGCTCTTAACGTATCGTACAATCACCTTTCAAAGGTGCTGCAGCACCTGACCAAGGCGGGGCTGGTCCTGCCGGCGCGCGGCCCCAAAGGCGGGTTCGCCCTTTCCGAGGCCGGCAAAAAAGGCAAGGTCCGCGACTTCCTAGCCGCCATAGACGGCCCACCCGCCATGAGCACCTGCCTGCTCAAGCATAAGGTCTGCAAGCACAGGGACTGCATCTTCGGGGATTTCCTGGCCGAAACGAACGAACGTTTCGCGGCCGTGCTGGACCGCAGGATCTCGGAGTTCCCTAAACGGAAATAAGAAGAGCATTTTTGGTTAGGATATATATCAAGGAGAATAAAAAAATGAGCGAAAATATGTTCTGTTATCAGTGCGAACAGGCGGCTAAAGGCACGGGCTGCACCGTGCAGGGAGTATGCGGCAAGGACACTGAGACCGCGAAGCTGCAGGACCTGCTGCTCTGGCAGGCCAAGGGTATCAGCATGTACGCGCGCAGAGCCGCGCTGGCCGGCGCGCAGGACAGGGAGATAGACGTGTTCGTGACCGAGGCCCTGTTCACCACCGTTACCAACGTGAATTTCGACGCCCATAAAATAGAAGGGATAATAAGGAAAGGCCAGGCCGTGAAGGAAAAAGCCCGCCTGCTGTACGAAAAAACCGCCAAGAACCCGGAGAAACTTTCCGGCCCCGCCGCCTGGGTTCCCCCGGCCGACTACAAAAGCCTGCTGAACGAAGCCGCGGACAAAGGCATAGAAGTCCGCAGGAAAGGCCTGGGCGACGACGCCGCCGGCCTTCAGGAACTGCTGACCTACGGCCTCAAAGGCATGGCCGCTTACGCCGACCACGCCCTTATCCTCGGACAGGAAGACAAGGCCGTCTACGCTTTCATACACGAAGCGCTGGACTTCCTCACCAAACCGAACCCGACCGTGGACGAGCTGGTCGGTTACAACATGAAATGCGGTGAAGTTAATCTGCGCGTAATGGAGCTTCTTGATAAAGCCAACACCGGCGCCTACGGGCACCCCGTTCCCACTCCCGTGCGCGTAAACCCGCTTAAAGGCAAAGCGCTGCTGGTGTCCGGGCATGACCTGAAGGACCTGGAAAATATCCTGAAGCAGACCGAGGGCAAGGGAATTAACGTGTACACCCACGGCGAAATGCTGCCCGCCCACGGCTATCCCGGCCTGAAGAAATACAAGCACCTGGCCGGCAATTACGGCGGGGCCTGGCAGGACCAGCAGAAGGAATTCGACGCCTTCCCGGGCTCCATCGTGATGACCACCAACTGCATACAGCGGCCCGCGGCAGGCTACAAAGCCCGCATCTTCACCACCGGCCTGGTGCAGTGGCCCGGAGTGACCCACCTGAAGAACGGGGATTTCGGCCCGGCCATCGAGGCCGCTCTTAAAGCCCCCGGGTTCGGGCGCGACGGAGAGCCCAAGACCATACTCGTCGGTTTCGGCCACAACACCGTGATGGGCGTGGCGGGCAAAGTAATAGACGCCGTAAAAGCCGGGCAGATAAAGCACTTCTTCCTGGTGGGCGGCTGCGACGGCGCCAAGCCCGGCCGCAACTACTACACGGAGTTCGCGGAAAAGGCCCCGAAGGACACCGTCATCCTTACGCTGGCCTGCGGCAAGTTCCGGTTCAATAAGCAGGAATTCGGCGATATCGGCGGCATCCCCCGCCTGCTGGACATGGGGCAGTGTA
>JAVHRY010000085.1:0-10811 GCA_036171915.1 Elusimicrobiales bacterium
TCCCCTTATACGGCGCGCGAAAGTTTGATATTATTATACGAAATGGACGCCAAAATTTCTCCGGGGCGCGCTTTACCGGCCGCTATATTTTCCGCGCTGGTCTTCCTGCCCGTTTTTTTTCTGTCCGTCCTTATCGCGGGCAGGGAAATAAGCCGCCTCTACGCCCTTGCTTGGTCGCTGGCGGCGGCCGGCACGGCTTTCGGTATTTCCTACACCGGCCGCGTCTCTTTTTTCCGCAGGATATTCTTTTCCGCCTCCGCGCTGGCTTTCCTGGTGCACTTCAAGCTGGGGCTTTTAGACAAGGTCTTTGCGGCGTCCTGCTTTAAGGACGCGCCGTTCTGCCACATCGCCATGGCGCCCTATTTTTTTAATTATCTTTACCAGCAGTACCTGGCTTTTATGAGCGGCGGCTGGAAGTTATGGGGTCCCCTGACGCTGGGGGCCGCCTGGCTGTTCCTCACCCTGGCTATAGGCCGCGGCTGGTGTTCCTGGGCCTGCTTTTACGGCGGCATAGACGACGGGCTCAGCGCCCTGCCGCCGCGCCCGCTGTTTAAGATCGGCCGCTGGGCTTTAAAATTAAGGGACCTGCCGGCGGCGCTGCTGATCTTCATGCTGCTGGCCTCTTTCGCCTACATGCTGCCGGTTTATTGCCTGTGGCTGTGCCCATTTAAGCTGACTGAAGTTTTTATGGACGCTGACGCGGCGGTTCGCCATATCCAGTACGGCCTTATGGTTTTTGCCCTGGCTGTGCTGGTTATAGGGCCGCTGGTCACCAAAAAACGCCTGTTCTGTTCCTACCTTTGCCCCTTTGCCGCCTGGCAGGCTTTCTGGGGCAGGGTGAACCCTTTTCGCGTGACAGCCGCGGCGGATTGTTCCGGCTGCCTCGCCTGCGTGCGGGCCTGCCCCATGTCGGCTATAAAATGCGAGCCGGGAGGCAAGGCAGAGATACTGGCCTACTGCAACCTCTGCGGCCAATGCCTTGCCGCCTGCCCGAACCAGGGCCTGCGCTATACTGTTCTCGGGCTGGAACTGCCCGCGCAGGGCGGGATCCCCGGGCGGCTTTTTACGGCTGCATCTTTTTTTGTGTTTTCCGCTCTGACTTTGGGAGCGGTTTTCTCTTCGCTTTGGGCCCCCGCCGCGCTTCGGGACCTGTGGGAAATGTTGGCGGCTTATTTTTAGGCTGCGGTTTACGTTTAAACTATTTGCGCTTAATAATTAACGCTCTCAGGGAGGCATATGAAAGACGGAAAATGGCTTGAACCGCGCTATACCAGCAAGGAGATATTCGAGAAGGACTACTCGAAACTGGATCTCTCCGGCATGGATGTTAAATGTCCCGGCTGCAAGGATGCGGTGCCGCTTAACCATAAGAATAATTTCGCCAAGAACGCTGGCTGGTGCAAACGCTGCAACCGGGCGGTCAACATCTGAGGTACAGGTAGGGAAAAAGGTATAGCGGCAGCGCTTTCGCGTTTTTTATTATCCTCCCTATACCTCTTCCCGCCGTCCGTATGCCCGCTTTATTTTCAGAAGGTTTCCTGCTGGGCCTTTCCACTGGATTTTATTGCCTAGCCTCCTGCCTGCCGCTGCTGGCGCCTTATATGCTGGCGGAGGGAAGAACCGCGTGGAAGTTTAATTTTTATATTTTCATCCAGTTCACCGGCGGCCGTTTCGCGGCCTATATGATCTTCGCCCTGCTGGCTTCACTGGCCGGCAAAGCCGGGCAGTACGCCCTCCCGGCCTGGGTGCTGCCGTCCGGAATGTTCGCCTGCGGGCTTCTTATGATGGCGCTGGCTGTTTCCCGGGTGTCTGCCGGCACCTCGGCCTGCCTGCTTAAACACGGTTTTAACCCGTATTTAAAAAGTCTGCCCATGGCCCTGGGTTTTATAACCGGCATAAATATCTGCCCGCCTTTTGCCGCCGGCTTTTTGCGCCTTATGGAGCTGGCGGATATTATGAAGGGGTTCGCATATTTCAACGGTTTTTTCTGGGCTACTTCCCTTTTTATTTCTCCGGTCCTGCTCGGTACGCCCTGGCTAGGCCGCCGGGCCAATGAAATAGGCCGGTTGACGCTGCTGCTTGCCGGGCTTTGGTACGCGGTTCTGGGCCTGAAAGGATTGCTGTGATCTTGCCGTACATCGGAAAACTGCGCAAAAAAAAGGCGCGGACCGCAGAGGCCGCGCCTTTTTGATATGCCGCTTTATTTACTCCATTGCATAAGCGGCTCAAACATGGGGGCAACCCGGGTCCAGGTCTGCGCGGAATCCGGGCCGGCGTATTCCGTCTTTACTTCTTTGGCCGCGGACTTGTACGCTATGGCGCCCATGCCGAAGGTGACGGCGTTGCTGACTTCCGAATAGGCTATCCTGAAGAAGCCGCTCTCGCCCCAGCTGGTCTTTACGGTAAAATACTGCCCGCCGTCGTTATAACCCACCAGCAGCACGGCGTGCCCGCCCAGCTTTTTGCCGGTTGTGTAGGAATAAATACCGGACTTATAATGCATCAGGTCCTCGTAGACCATCATGCCCAGCGGGAGCGGCCCGTATTTGGCCAGCGCGGATTTAAGGGCTGTAACGCTGTGTGAAACGGAGCCCCAACCGTCTATTTTGTAAGCTTCGTTCTGCCAGCCCGGGGCGGCAGAATTGCAGGTCCCGTCGGTGGCGGTATAGGGATAGTCCGCTTCGGGGGGCAGCCCGGTGTTATGCAGATAATCCCCGTTCAGCGTGCCGCCGTTGCAGGACCCGATGCCGCTGCACGAGAGCAGTACCTGTTCGGACAGGTCCAGGTTCGCGCCGGGTTTTTTCCGGGTCCTCATTACATATGATTCCATAGCCCAGGTCCGTATAGGCCTTTAGTCAAAATCGGAATAGGTCTAAAGGCCTAGATACGCCTGGGCCCTTTGGCCTTGCCGCTTTTTCCTTTCTTGACCTATAATTGATACAGTTGATTATAGTCAATGTTAATACACCGGAGATTTTTAGTCATGAAGAAACTCTTACTTTTTCTCACTTTGCTCAGCGCCCTTACGCTTTCCGTAAAGGCCGCGGAAAACGCCTCTTTTAACCAGCTTCTGCGGGAGATAACAACAGAGCCTGCCCCCGTGCCCGGGCCTTCTATCGGGAAATCCGCGCTGCCTGCCGCTGACGAAGGCCGCTACTGGGTTACCGTGAAAGCCGCCGGCAAGACCGAGCGCACCAAGTTGCTTGAGGCCGGCCTGGATATCGTAGAGGTAAAGGATGGCAGAGTTTCCGGTTTTGCCGGGCCCTACACCATGGGGCTCCTTTCTTCCAAAGCTTTTGTCGTTGAAAACCGGCAAACCATGGGCGAGTATTTCGCCGCCACGACAAGCAAGGATTTTCCGTCCGCGGATGCGGCCTATCATAACTATAAGGAAACCACCGACCTGCTTAACCAGCTGGCAGCCAAGCATTCCGACATCGCTTCCGTGTTCTCGATAGGCAAGACCACCGAGGGCCGCGACATCTGGTGCCTGCGCATTAATTCCAGCGCCAAGGGCGCCGCCGCCAGCACCAAGCCGGGCGCTTTTTTCCTGGGCAACGTACACGCCAGGGAGCACCTGGCCAACGAAGTACCGCTGCTGTTCGCCTCCTGGCTGTTCGACCACCGGAACGACGCCGACATTAAACAGTATATTTCCACTCTCGATATTTACATAATCCCGATGGGGAACCCCGACGGCGTGGAGTACGACATAAAGAACGGCAAATACGCCTACTTCCGCAAGAACACCCGCGTGAACGCCGATAAGTCCGTTGGCGTGGACCTGAACCGCAATTTCGATTCCTGGTGGTGCCAGGCAGGCGCCTCCACCTACCCCGGCGCCGACACCTACTGCGGCCCCAGCGCTTTCTCCGAGCCGGAAAGCCGGCACCTGAGGGATTTCATGCTGGCCCGCAAGAATCTCAAGACCCATATCAGCTACCACAGCTATGCCAGCGAGATACTTTACCCCTGGGGCGGCAACGACGCTGACGTGCCGGTCGCCAGGGATAAGGACGCTTTCGTGAAGATGGCCGGCGAGATGGCCAGGCTCACCGGCTATTCCGCCCAGAAGTCCAGCGATATGTACATAGCCACCGGCGACAGCTGCGACTGGGCCTATGCGGCCGGCGGCATCCTGGCCTTTACTTTCGAGCTGGAGGGTAACGGCTTTTACCCCGGCGCGGGCATAATCACCAAGACAGTGAACAGCAATATTAAGGCGGCCGTTTACCTGCTTAGCATGACGGGCAATCCTTACAAGTAGGCCTGGCGGTAAAACGTAAAAAAACCCGGGCAAGTTCCCGGGTTTTTTTGCGTTCTGAAACAACTTACGATCTGCTGTTTACGTTTTCCGTATTCAAAGTCAGCATATAGGATTTTACTTTCCTGGCGGGGTAGTAGGATTCTTTGGCTTTGGCCAGGCCCGGTTCGTTCAGGTCGCTTTCCTTGTTGATCAAGGCATAGCGGGCCGGGAGGTGTTTAGCCAGCTCGTTGTCGAGGAATTGGTACAGGCCTTTTACATGGTCCAGGGCTTTTTCGAAATTAAGCACGAAGATCCCGTCCGACAGCCTTGAGCCGAAGGCGAAGCCGCAAATTCTCCCGTCGATAAACACCATCACGCCGGCCATCTCCAGCAGGTCAAAATATTTGAGCGCTCTTATTATGGCCTTCCTTTCGCAGTGCAGCATGCCCATACCCGCGCCTATTTCCATCTTCCCGGCCCAGGCGTCCAGCAGCGGCAGGCAGGCCAGGTTGTTGGCTGACGTCATGGCTGCAACGCATACCCGCCCGGGCGCGGCCGTCTGCTTGTTGAACTGCGCTATCAGGTTGCGTTTCTTCGCATATTTGTGGCCGGCAAGGGAGGACAGGTCCGCACTGTTGTAAATATAATCCATAAAGCCGGGCTGCTCCTCTATGGTGAAAAAAGTTTTAATTTCCGGCAGGTTCTTGTCTATGTAATCCTGCGGTATATAAAAATACCGCAGGTGGCGGTTGCGTATCGCGATATCCGCCAGTTCCCGCGGCGGCAGTTCCCTGAAGGGAAAAGGCAGCGGCATAAGCAGGCGCCTGGCCGCGGGCGGCTCCAGGTCGGTTTCAGCTATAAGCAGCAGATCCCCGTCCAGCTTCCAGGAAACTTCGTAGACACAGCGGTTCCAGGCTAGGATAGAGGAAAGCGAGTACTCGCAAAGCAGGTACTGGTGTTTATCAAAAAATCTTTTAAGTTCCGGGTAGTTCTCCGGCTTGAGCAGGTTAAACATGGGTCCCTTTGCCCAGCATGGGGTCCGCTCTTTTAAGGACTTTAAATCCCAGCTTCCGGTAGAACGGCCCGGAATTGTCCTGCGCTATAAGGGCTATCCAGCCTATCCCGTCGCGTTTAAGGCGCTTTAAGACGGCGCTGACCAGACGTTTGCCGGTGCCGCGCCTCCGCTCTTCAGGAAGCACCGCCACGTCTTGTAGGTAGGCGTCGCCGACCCCGTCGCTTATCGCCCGGGCCATGCCTACTACGCGCCCTCCGCGCTCCGCTACTGCAAAGCAATGGCTGCCGCGGATAATGCGCCGAAGCCGGGCCGGCTTGTCGGCCGGGCCCCACCAGCCGTGGGCGCGGTAAATTGTTATAATCGCCTTAAGGGTAGCCGGGTCCGCTTCTGTCAGGAATCTGCAGCTTGTGCTGGGCATGAGGGTATGATATCAATTTTAACTCCGGGGAGGGAAAATGTACGCTGAAGAAAAAAACGGGCTGAAACTTCTGAGGTTCGATAATTTTAAAGGTCTGTCCGGAGTGTCCTGCGCGGTCTCAACGCGCGCCGGCGGGGTGAGCAGGGGAGCTTTTTCCGGCTTGAACCTGGGCGCGGGCACCGGGGATAAAATCGAGAATATTGAAGAGAACCTGGCCCTGCTCTGCGGGGCTTTCGGCGCTGAACCGGCGCGCCTGGCGCGCATGCGCCAGCGCCATACCGCCAACGTGGCCGTGGTCGAGAGCGGCGGCGGCGCCCCGCCCGATAATACGGACGCCCTTATAACCGCGGTTCCCGGCTTGCCCCTGCTGGCCCTTTCGGCCGACTGCGCCCTTACCGTCTTTTACGACGCGAAGCGCGGGGTCCTGGCCGTGGCGCACAGCGGCTGGAGGGGGGCCTTGCTGGATATTTACGCGGCGGTGTTGAATGTTATGCGGCTGCGCTGCGGCAGCAGGCCGGAAGACATAAAGGCCGGCATTTCCCCCATGATCTCCGCCGCGCATTACCCGGTGCGCGGGGATTTCCTGGAAAAGCTAAAGGATTTCTACTCCGGCGGCGCCGACAAGCGCTTCCTGACGGTTAAAGACGGCCTGCATTTTTTTAACCTGCGCGAGCTCCTGCGCGCCAGGCTTGGAGAGCTTGGGGTGACAGATCACGAGTTCATGCACCTTTGCACTTATGCTGAAAAAGAAATGTTCTACTCCTGGCGGCGGGACGGCGGCGCTACCGGGAGATTCGGTTTAATAGCGATGCTGAAGGCTTAGGCGGCCGGGGTTTTACCTGAGCATATCCCAGGTTATTTTGGCGAGCAAGGCCGCCGATACCAGAAACAGCATGGGGCGTATCACCCAGATGCCTTTCTTCAGGGCCAGGTGAGAGCCCGCGTAATTGCCGGCCATCCCGGCCAGCCCCATGGCCAGTCCCAGTTTAACATTAACCCGGCCCAGGTACAGGAAGGTCCCCAGCGCGGCCAGGTTGGAAACCAGGTTAAGGAGCTTCGCCAGCGCCGTGGAGCGCAGCAGGTCAAAGCCACAGGCCCGCGTTAAGGCCAGCGCCAGGAAAGTTCCTGTCCCCGGCCCCATCAGTCCGTCGTAAAAACTTATGAGGCACGAGATCCCGGAGGCGCGCCCCAGCAGCGCGCCCTGGGTGTGGCGGGAACTGGTGTCCCCCAGGCCGAAACTTTTACGCGCGGCCAGAAAAATAGCTATGGGGGGCAGCAGTATTATCAGCAGGTAGCGTATAGCTTCCGGAGGCGCCAGTGAAATGGCCCTGGCGCCAAGGAAAGAGCCGCCGGCCGCAAGGACTATCAGGATAAAAAGAAAATCCGCACTGAACCGCGTTTCTTTCAGAAAGCGCCCCGCCGCCACCGCCGTACCCATGGAAGAAGAAAGCTTATTGGTGCCCAGCAGAAAAACCGGGCTTAACCCGTAGGCCAGGTAGGCCGGGAGCGTTATCAGCCCGCCTCCCCCGGCTATAGCGTCCACAAAGCCGGCGAGAAAGATCAAAAGCGACAGCGGGAGGTAAAACTGCGCGGCCTGTGACAGATCCATAACGCTATTATATATGTTTTACTATCCGCCCCGGTAAAAGGTAAAATTTAGGCATTAGCCTGAATCCTGCAGTTAAAGATAGTTTCCATTTGAACGGTCAAGGGGATAAAATTATTCTACAGGATTCCCCGCTGGACGGGCGGAGGACCCAGCGCTGTGCGCGCCCGGTCCGACGAGGTGTATACCTCCCGAAGGGCGCCCGCTATGCGGGCGGAAAGTTGTAGCTGCAACTTTCAGGTTAATTTATAAGGCGGGTATAGAAATGACAGAAGAAGATCCCAATCTGCAGCAGATCAAAGACCGGATAGAAATTTCCGGCGGCGGCAAGCGCGTGGACCTGATGCTGAAGAACGCCCGCGTGATAAACACTTTTTCAGGTGATATTCACCGCACGCACCTGGCCGTGCATCGCGGGCGCGTGGTCGGGTTCGGAGACTATAAAGCCCTCCATACCATAGACCTTAAAGGCGCCTATGTGGCCCCCGGCTTTATAGACGGGCACGTGCATATAGAAAGCTCCATGGTAAAGATCCCCGAGTTCGCCCGCGTGGTGCTGCCGCACGGCACCACCAGCACGGTAATTGATCCGCATGAAATAGCCAACGTCCTTGGGCTTGACGGCATAAAATACATGCTGGCTTCCAGCGAGGACAGCCCCTTGAGCGTTTACGTCATGCTGCCGTCCTGCGTGCCGGCTACCAACCTTGAAACCGCCGGCGCGGAGCTTACCGCCCACGACCTGGGCCTGCTCCTGAACGACGAACGCGTGCTGGGCATCGGCGAAATGATGGATTACCTCGGCGTTATCAACCGCAACGAAGAGGTAATGCGCAAGATCGCCATAGCGAAACATAAAGTTATAGACGGCCACGCCCCCATGCTTAAGGATAAGCAGCTTTACGCCTACGTCTCGGCTGGTATCCGTTCCGACCACGAGTGTACCGACGTGGCCGAGGCCAGGGAAAAACTGCGCGCCGGCATGTATATAATGATACGCGAGGGTACGGCCGCCAAGAACCTTAAAAACCTGCTCCCGCTGGTCAACTCCGAAAATTCCCGGAAGTTTATTTTCGTGACCGACGACCGCCACCTGGAAGACATCTTCCGCCAGGGGCACATAGACTACCTGGTGCGCACCGCCATACAACTGGGAGTGGACCCCATCCGCGCCATACAGATGGCCACCATAAACACCGCGGAGTACTTCGGCATTAAGAACCTGGGCGCCATCGCCCCCGGCTACGCCGCCGATCTTGTGGTTTTTGAGGACTTAAAAAAGCTGAAGATTTTAAAAGTGTTCAAAAACGGCAAGCTGGTCTCAAAGGCCGGGGAGATAGAACCCGGAGTGATCCGGGAATACAAGGGCAAGACCCGCGGCACCATAAACGTGAAGTGGATAGAGCACGAGGATTTCGCCCTTAAGGCGCAAGGCAAGTATGCCAGGGTCATTAACGTTATCCCCGACCAGATAGTGACAAAGGCTACCGTTGAAAAAGTAAAAGAGGACGGGGGGTACGTTTCTTCCGACATGGACCGCGACATCCTGAAAATAGCGGTGATAGAGCGGCACATGGCTTCGGGCCGCGTGGCGCTGGCGCTGGTAAAAGGCTTCGGGCTTAAGAAAGGCGCCATCGCTTCTTCGGTCTCCCATGACTCCCACAATATAGTGGTGGTTGGCACGCACGACGGAGATATGTACACGGCCGCCGTGCAGGTAGTTAAAATGCAGGGGGGGATAGTGGCCGCCCTGAACGGCCAGGTGTTGGAAGCCCTGCCGCTGCCCGTGGCCGGCCTGATGTCCGACCGCAGCGCGGACTTCGTGCGGGAAAAGCAGAAGCGCCTTAACGAGACCGCCAAAATGCTGGGCTCAAAATTAACGGACCCCTTTATGGCCATGTCTTTCCTTACCCTGCCGCCTATCCCCGAGATACGCATTACCGACCGCGGCCTTATAGACGCGTTCAAGTTCAAGGTTATCCCGCTGTTCTGCGGGCCCGGAGGGAAATAGGGCGGCCGCAAAGAAGCGCAAAAGGCGCAAAGAACAAATGAGATCTAAAACAGGTATCAGACACTTTTCCCGGCTCCCGCTTGCGCTTCTTGCGCCTTTTTGCGGCTATTTATTGCTATTACTGGCCCCGGGCTCCGCCGTCGCGGCCAGCCTGGAGCGCGGGCCGTACCTTGAAAATATGGGCCCGGATATGGTCACCATCCGTTTCCGCCTGGACGCGGCCGCGCCCGCCTGGCTTTCTTACGGCTCCGCCCCCGACTGCGAACGCTTTATGACTTCCGTGCCGGAGGTAAAGGAACAGAAAATTTCTCTTTTCGGGCTCCTGCCGGACACCACTCACTGTTACCGCCTTTATCTGCCCGCCGCCCAGAGCACCGGGGCTTATAAGGCCTTTGAGGGGAATTTTTCCACTTTCAGGGGGGATGATAAACCGTATTTTTCCTTCCTCGCCTTCGGGGATTCCGGCTCCGGCTCGGAAGAGCAGCTGCAGTTGGCGGCGCAGATGGATAAATTTAACCCGGATTTTGTGGTTCACACCGGGGATGTGCTCAGCTCCGGACTGGATTCCGACGCCGACGAGGAGTATTTTAAACCTTACCGGAACCTCCTCGCCCGCGCCCCGTTCTTCCTTGCCCTCGGCAACCACGATTACGGCGACGGTTTTAACACCGACTCCGGAAAAGGTTTTATAAAGGCTAATTACAGCCCTTTCCACAGCGTGCCGCTTACCGGCCTGCCGCCGCATTACTATTTCTTCGACGTCGCCGGCGCCCGTTTCTTCGTGCTGGACTCCAACGCTTTCTTCGGCGCCAAATTCGCCCCGGGCCTTACCCCCGGGTCAAAGCAGTATAGATGGCTTGAGTATTATTTAGGTAAAACACAAAAGGCCTGGAAATTCGTGGTTGTGCACGAACCGCTTTACTCCACCGGCTCCCACGGCGTGCTTGAAAAAGAGGTCGCGGCCCTGGAGCCGCTTTTCCTGAAATACAAGGTGGACCTGGTTTTCCAGGGGCACGACCACGACTATGAGCGCACCATGCCGATAAAAAACGGCCAGTCCGACGAAGCCAACGGAATCGTTTATGTGACCCTGGGCGGCGGGGGGAACACCCTTTATGTGCAGCGGCGCAACGAACCCTGGTCCGAGAAATTCCTGCCGACATATAACTTCGCTTTTCTCGAGGTTAGGGACAAGGCGCTTATCATGTCGGTTTATAACAAAGACGGCGAAGTAATAGACACGCTGGAGATACAGAAATAATTTACTTGCGCAGCCCCTTCCCCGTACATTAAGAGGCTTGAGGACAGCATCGCCTGGTTTCCCGGAGCTTGTGCCGGTACGGCTCCCGCCGGTTCTGGCGGGCGTGATATCGAGTTTGCTCTTGCTGGAAAATGGTTTCAGGCGTTTCCTTATAACTGCTATTACCTGCCGTAGCCGGGGGCTTCTTTACCAAATCTTCGTCACTTGACATTCGGTGCACGATGACATAGGATATTACAGTTGGTTGGTATCGT
>JAVHRY010000086.1:0-10748 GCA_036171915.1 Elusimicrobiales bacterium
TGGTCTTTTACCGAAAGCTTGGTGTCGTTCTGCACCCACTTGACCATTACCGGCACTATTATCATGAGCAGCACGAACACCAGGATGACCGCGGGCAGTATAAAACCTTTTTTCTTTTTCATAGCTATCCCCCGCGGCGTCAGTTCATTATCCGCACTTTTTCCGAAGCCATATGCAGGGCCTTGCTGCGGCCCTCGTAGATCTTCTTTTCCAGCGTCAGCGAAACCGAGATTATCCCCATATCGTCGGACCGGGGAAAGGTAAAAGCCAGGTATTTAAGGTTCTTTGAAAGCGGCCTTCTGCCGGAACCGATTACCTGGTACAAGTACGTGCCTTCCTGTTGGAAAACCAAAGTAGGAGAAACCCCCAGGGTAGCGACTTCTTTTGTGAAGGTTATCCTTGAATAGAAAGGCTGGTTCGCGCCCACCCTGTCTATAGTAATAGTCGCCGCCTGGGCCTGGCGCAAATTGCGGGTAATGACGTACATAATGGAACGCGCCTCCTGCTGCAATTCCACCCGGGTGCGGTTCATGATAAAAGTGCGGTTTACCTGGGTAAGTATAGGCGCGGCTATGGAGAAAACCACGGAGATTATGCCCACGGTTATCATGAGCTCTATCAGGGTAACGCCGCGGCGGTTCACCATGAGAAATTCACCCCCGGAGTGGTCTGGCCGGAGAGGACCTGGATATTCGCCGTGGACGAAGAAATAAGGGTGGCAACCGACCCCGACGGGGTCGGATAATAGGCGTAAACATTGTACTTCGGCGCTGTGGCCTGCCGCGCCGCCACGCTGTAGGTGCCGTCCTCCATGCTGGAAACTATGTAATACGGAGAACCTGCGAGGGTGGCGGCATTGAGCGCCGGAGGGACCGGCGGCGAGCCGGGCAGCGTAGAGGTGGTAACCACTATCAGGACGCCGGTTTTTATAGGCTGCCCTCCGTAGGTAACGGAGCCGGTTATATACCCCATGGCGCCGGTAATGGTAAAAGTTGAGGAGAATTTAGTTGCCCCGGAGGTAACGAGAGACACGGTGGCGCTGCTCGGTATCGCCTGCTCAAGCGAACCCAGCGCCGGCGCTACCCCATAAATCCCGGTTGAAACGCTTATGCTGGTAAACCGGCCGTCCGTGCCGGATATTTGCTGGTCGCGCGAAATGCCGTTGCTGTCGGTTATGCTGACCGCCACCCCGGGCAGGGCGTTTATACCGTCCCGCGTTATAAAGCCGCTGACGCGCCCCCCCTGGTAAAGTATAAAATCGACTCCGGAATGTACCACGCCTATCTCCGTGCCTATGGACAGTGAGGAAATGCTCACATAACTTCCGTTGCCGTTGCCGGGATTCGCGATAACGTCCACCATACCGGACGAAACCAGCAGCCGGTACTTTCCGTCCACCGTCGAAGCGTTGCCGGGGCTGCCGGCCCCCCCGGGGCTGACGCTTATGGCCGAGGGAACGGAGATGGGGGCGCCAAGAGAGTTAAGCACCCGGCCGGTTATTATCCCCATCGTCGCGGGCTGAGTAAGGAACGTGGTGGAGCTGGGAAAATTATAAACGGCGCCGGTGGTCACCAGAACTGCGTTGTTCTGCAGCATATACTGCCCGCTGGAGATAAGCACCGTCCAGGTGCCCGTGGCCACGTTAACCAGGGTAAACGTGGAATAGGCACAGGCCCCGCCAGCGAGCCAGGCCTCGGTGGAGGAAGAAACCCCGTCCGAGGCTGTGACTACGGCCCCTGGCGCCGGGGTGCCGGCAATAACGGTCTGGACCGTACCGGCAAAAGGTGAATACGGAAGACCGACAGGCGAGGCAGTCGCGTTGTAGTAAAAATCAGCCTGGTTGTTATTCGAATCATAGGCCCTGCCGTAAGTGTTGCCGGCCAGGCAGGGGGCATAAAACCGCACTATCTGGTCCCCGCTAAGCAGCCCTTGCCCGGCAAGGGGAACGCAGTTAGTTTCGCAGGTGGAGGGGTTTGTGGCGCTGTGATTCCAGCCTACGGAGTCTATTGTGTTGCCGTCGGCGTCAGTCAGCCAGACAACCCCGTTATGCGCCGGTTGAACGAGCCGTTTAACCGCCGGAGGGTTCCAATCCGAAGCGGGAGGAGAAACGGAACAGGCCGGGCTGTTAACCGCGACATCCGAATAATAGGCGTTGGCATTATAATTTACCCCGGAAACGATAAAAGAAGCGCTGTTGGCTATAAGATAATAGCCGCCGGGAACGACATAGGTGGAGACATAGACCAAATTCACGTCCCCGCAGTTCCTGGGAGTGCCGCAGGTGGAGAGAATATTGAGTTTAATAGAATGGCTGGCGATACTGGCGCCTATATCGACAGGGGCGAGAGTGGGATTGAACAGCTCTATATACTGGGTATCAAAGCCGCCGGCCGTCTGAACGGTAGAAGCCACCACCTGGCTAATAACCAGATGGTCGCGCAGCCACACCGTGCCGCTTATCGAGCCGGTAGCTATTTTGACCAGGTTAAAATTCTGCGTCTGCGTGGCGAGGGCCGTTATGCTGACAGACCTCATTTGCGTATAATAGCCGTCAGCCGAGGCCACCATGGTAAAATTCCCCGGAGAAGCGTTTATGCTGTAGACGCCGGCGCCGTCGGCCATGTCCCGCCAGCCCATATTCTCGGCAATATTCACGAGCGCGCCTGGGATAGCCGCCGGGGTGGGGCTTGCGTTGTCCTTTACGGTCCCGTTGAATACGGCGTTCGACATTACCGTGTCCGGGTTGGCCATCAGGCTGCGCAGGGCAAGCTTGCGTTTCACCCCTCCCTGGGACCACATCACCGTTATATTTATCAGCCGCATCCCGGTGTCGGGAGTGGACGGGGAGAGTTTCTCTATCTGACCGGAATTTTCCCGCGCCACCTGTATCAGGGTATAGCGGGTATAAGTGACTCCCGCTTCGGTAATATTTTCAGGCGGGAAATAACCGGTGTCGTAATCTATGGATTCCGGGGAAAAATCGGTGGTATTGTGGGCCGGGTCGGAAGTCACAAGCACCTGGTAGTAGACCTTCTGCTTGATGATCTGCATCTTCTCCTGCGCCAGGTTGGAGGCCAGGGTTTTATTCTTGGAGGCCTGTATGGCTTTTTGTATGAAGCCGAAAGAATTTACCATGGCTATTATGCCTATGGTTATCAGCGCCAGAGCTATCATCAGCTCTACCAGGGTGACGCCGCCGCGCCGCCGCGCGGGAGAGGGTTGAAAACCGGGGGCTGCGGGATAAGGCGGAGGCAAAAGAGCGCGCTCCCGGGATTTTTTCCCAGGCGCCAGGCCCCGGCTTCCGCGAAACATCCGGAAGCCGGCCGAATAAGCCGCAAATACCTTCATCTTTCCGTTCCTCAGGACACCGCGTTCCCGTTGTAATACCCTACCACGGGAAGATAACAAAATTATCAGGGAAACATCAAATCCTAAGCAAATCCCTTACGGGTAAGACCCGGCGTCTTCTTGCGCGGGGGCGGCTTCCTGGCCGGTGGGTTTTGCTCCGGCGGGTTCGGCCGGGCCCAGGTCCTCGGCGGGCGCGGGCTGGCGCGTTTTCTTTTTCAGCACGCGCCTTTTCTTAAGCCCGGGCTGGGCGGCGCCTTGTTCCTTGTCTACCATAACCTGCCCGGCCTCGTCTTCTGCCGGGCCGGCGGATTCGGTATCCGCCGCGGGTATTTTCTTGCGCCTTACAAGGCGGCGTTTTTTAAGCGGCTTGGCCGCGCCCGCGTCCCCGGCGGTCTGGGCGGGCTCGACAGCGGTGACGGCCGGCTTTTTCCCGGCCTCCAGCATCCCGTCGTAATTCTGGCGCTGGTCATCGTCCAGAAATTCGCGGATGACGTCCGGCATATTGCGGTTTATAAGCGCCATGGAGTGGCGGTTCTCGTTCATCTTGTAGCGCCACTTTTTTTCCTCGGCGGAATTCTTGTCGTACTCTTTCATCTGCTTGTCGAACTCGGAAGTTTTTTTATTTATGGCCGAAGAGAGCCTTTCTTCCTGCTTGGAGCTCAGGTGCAGCGTGGCTGAGAGCTCCGACATTATTTTCTGGGCGTCCGGCCGCGCCGCCAGCTCGGAGTCCGCGGCTTCGGCTTTTATATTATCCGGCCCCGGCATGGTTTCCAGGCTGGCTTTGGTCAGGTCCTGCGCGTAAGAGCAGGCCGGCAGGGCCAGTAAGATCGAAACAAGCAGTTCTTTCATCGTATCCTCCAATGCGAATTAGTCCACCAAATCGGCTATGGCCACGCGGCTGGTATGCTCGGTGCGGCCCCAAAAATCCGTGCCGCGCAGCACCCCGGCCACGAACACCGGCAGGCGCAGCAGGCCCAGCACCGGCTGCAGGAAATAAGCCGCTATCAGGTCCGGGCCGGCGCGCTCCGCCACCAGGGCCGTAGCCGGGTAAAGCAGCAGCGGCACCAGGGAGAGCAGTTTCATGGTGCGCTCCGCTCCGGGCAGAACATGGTACAGCCACACGAACAGGTTAAAAGAATCCCGGTTAGCGGCCAACAGCGCGGCGGCGAGCGCGAATACGGCAAAGCGGTACGTCTGCGCGCAATACAGCCCGCCCTCAAAAGCTTTCAGGTCGCCGCGGCGCACCGCCCTGGCCAGGAGGCCCGGCAGGTGGCGGCGGGCCGTGTCCAGCGAGCCGCGCGTCCAGCGGATGGTGCGGCACAGGTACTGGTCCAGCGTCTCAGGTTCTTCGTCGTA
The DNA here is from genome assembly GCA_036171915.1 of Elusimicrobiales bacterium. Lineage (GTDB taxonomy): Bacteria > Elusimicrobiota > Elusimicrobia > Elusimicrobiales > UBA9959 > UBA9959. Next base: position 4,705 of record JAVHRY010000086.1, read on the forward strand.
AACTACGGCGTCCGTCTCCCAGGCTATGCGCACACCGTTCTTTATAAGGCGCATCTGCATCTCAAGATCTTCGGTAAGGCAGGTCTCGTCCCAGGGAAATTGGCGCGCCAGGTCGGCGGTAAAGCACATGCCCTTGCCGTGCAGGGTGGCGCTAAGCCCGAGCGCGGATTTGGGGAACTGCGAAAAACGGTTGGTCACTATATGACCGGAAGCCAGTATCTTGGCCAGCCATTTTGATTTATTTTTTGCCAGCTGCCTGCCCTGCACCGCGCGCGCCCCGGTCTCAAGCCGGGAGTTCATGGCCGTGAGGAACCCCGGGTGCGCCAGCGAGTCCGCGTCAAAATAACAGAGCGCGCCGTAGGAGCCGCCGGCGGGAGGCTGTTCCCCCTTCCCATCCCCCCCCCCGAGTATCCGCTGGGTAGCCCATTTCAGCGCGCGGCCTTTGCCGGCCTTCTGCCCGGGGCCGCTATAGTCCAGGACTTTAGCCCCGGCGGCGGCGGCAACGGCCGCGGTACCGTCTCCGCAATGGTCGGCCACCACAAAAATATCAAAAAGTTCCCGCGGGTAGCGCATGGCCGCGAGACTCTCCACGGCAAGCCCCACCACGCCCGCCTCATCGTGCGCCGGCACCAGCAGCGCGAAACGCCTGGCCGCGGCCGCCGGGCGGCTCAGCTTTTTATCTTTCCACAAACCCCTCAGGCTGAGCAAAAGGTAAAGCAGGCCGCTTATAAAAAGAAAAGCCTGGGCCAGGTTGGAAACTACGATAATGGCGATTTTCCACATATTAACCAGCCCGGAGCGAAAGGCCCGGTATGGATATCGTTAATAATACAAAATGGGCGGTTTGGGAGCAACACCTGTTGACTAATGCCCGCTTCAGTGTTATATTATGAATATGGAAGAAGAAAATAAGAAATCCGCCTGGAAAATATGGCTGTACCTTACTCCGGTCTACATTCTTATAGCCATCCCCCTGGTTAAATGGACGATGAAAATAAACTCCGGCGACGTGACCCTTTCAAAAGAAGATTACAACGCTTTCAATTCCGAAGAGGGAGAGGTTAAAAACCCGGCCACCGGGTATTACAACCCAGACCTTAACGACAACGGCTACACGCTGCATTACCGCAAAGCCGGGGAACCCGCCGGCGCAGGCGAAGAGCCCGCGCCGCAGCGCGCGCAGCAGCAGGTCCGGCGGGAGGCGCAGACTCAGGCGCCGGCTAACGCGGCCCGGCAGCAGGGCCAGGCGGCCCAACAGCGGTCCGCGGCCCAGAACCCGGCGCAGGGAACCTTAGCCGGGTCAAAACAGCAGGAGAATTTCGGCAAAGAGAAAGGTTACCTCTCCGCCGCTATAGGCAAGGTGGTAGGCAGTCCCAAAGCGGTGGGCGCGATCTTGAATAACCAGTATATCATCAACGGGTTCATGTCAAGGGGCACCGTAAAAAGCGCCACTGGCAGCGCGCAGGGCCTTGCTGATTACCTTAAGGGCGGGGGGCCGGCCAATTTCCTGAACAATTCGGTAGTTCAGGCCGCCCTGAACAACCCCGCGGTAGTAAGCGCCGTGGCCTCCAGCGGGCTTATAGACGCCATGCTTAAAACGCCCGCCGCGCAGGCTTTAATGAACGACCCCCAGGCGCTGGGGGACCTGATAAACTCCAACCCGCAGCTGGTCGCCATGGCCATGCAGAACCCCCAGACTTTCAATGCGCTGATGAGCAACCCCGACGTGTCCGGCCTGGTGGGCAAGTTCGACACCAGCGGCCTGAAAAAATAGGGCGTACAAAAACCCCGCGGAATATTCCCGCGGGGTTTTTTATGTGTTCGTATCAGCCGCTTAACGCGGCGTCAAGCTTTTACCAGCCCACGCCTTCGCCGGTCATCTGTTCAAGGCGCTGGTCCACTATTTTCGCCTTGTTCGCCTTGCGGAGCTCCAGGTTCTTGTTAAGCTTGGCTATTTCCTTTTCCATGTGCTTAACGCGCAGTTCCTGGCCTTTTGTCTTAAGGTCAAAGAGGTCGCCGAGCTTGGCCTTCAGCGTCTCCTTTATAGCCCTCTTATCCGTGTCGGAAGCCTTGCCGTATTTAAGGGCCAGTTCCCTGGTGTCGAACTCCAGCGCCAGGCCGCGCACCGCGTCGCGCTCAAGGCTCTCGTCGTTCTCCATCTTCGCCATGGCAAGTACGCGGCCGGACATCTGTATGATCATTTTATACTTGGCCGGCGACGCAGTTTTAAGGTCTTCCACTTGTTTGCCGAAGGCCGCGTCGTTTTGTTTTATAAGCGCCAGCGTATCCCCCTCGGAGAGGAAACCGGGGCCGCGCATGCCGCCGCGCTCCTCGTCCATGCCCGGGCCGCCGCGCTTTATTTTCTTGGACACGACTTTCGCGTCCATTTCGCCCATAGGGCCTTTCATCCCCGGCCCCATGCCCGGGTGCATGGGCCCCGGGCCGTCTTCGGATATTTCAGTTTCTTCGTTATCTCCGGGGCCTCCTTGCGCCATTAAACTAAGCGCGGGCGCCGAAACAAGAGCTAAAACCCCCAGCCATACGATCATTTTTCTGTTCATGACAATTCTCCTTTATCACCGGTCAAACGCTTTCCTGAGCCTTCTGGTTCGCATCTTCGAGCACGCTGTAATTATACTCCCAGTCGCCGGAATTAAAAGCCGGCTCGGATTGCGCCTGCAGCAAGGAATACTCAACCGAGTCCAGGCGCGCGTCCACCCCGCCGTTCCAGGCCAATTCCGGGCCGGCCGGGCGGCCGGAAAAAGCGAACACCACCGCCAGTACCGCGGCCAGCGCCCCGGACAAAACAGCTTCGCGCCACGTATACATGAAACCGCGCGCCCCGCGGCGCGCCGCGGCGCGGGCCGCCCGCATTACGGTTGCCAGGGAAGCGGCTGAAGGGACATGGGCCCCGGCGGACAGCCAGGCCCCGGCTGCCCTGAGGGCGCCCAGTTCCCCGCGGCAGGCGGCGCAGCCCGCCAGGTGGCTTTCCACCGAAGCTTTAAAGGCGGCGTCCGCCTCGCCGTAGAAGTAAAGGATTATTTTTTCTCCGTACCCGCAGTTCATAAAAGGCTCCTGTCTATGTAACGCAGCCGGCCCTTGTTTTATTGCGGCCAGGTAACTATTCAGGCTGCTATGTGAGGTTCAGGTCGGCCTGGGTTTTACCCCGCGAACCCTGCAAGTTGGAAACCCTTGCGTCGGTTTCCCCCCGCCAGGCGGGGTCCCCCCTTCCGCAAAGGGTTCGCGGGGTAAAACCCAGGCCAACCCTCCACCTGAGTACTTACGCATCCGACACTAATCCCTACCTTCCAGTTCTCTGCGCAGCAGGGCGGCGGCGCGGCTCATGCGGGCCAGCACCGTGCCTATAGGCAGCGAGAGCATTGCGGCTATTTCCCTGAACGAGAGTTCCGAATAATGCCTGAGGTAGAACACCTCGCGCTGCTCCGGGGAAAGCAGCGCCAGCGCGGCGGCTATCTTTTCCCCGGAAGCCTTGTTCAGGGCGGCCGCCTCGGGGCCCGGTTCCGGGGAAACCGCGTGATCGGCGGGCCCGGGGCGCCCGCTGTCGCCTTCTAGCGGCACCTCGCCCCGCGAAGTTTCGCGCCGGAAATGATCCATGGCCGCGTTGCGCGCCACGGTAAAAAGCCAGGCACGGAATTGCCGCCTTTCCCCGTAGGAACCCGGGCTGCGCACCAGTTTAAGGAACACTTCCTGGAAGATGTCCTCGGCGGCTTCCGGGCGGGAAGTCAGGCGCAGCAGGTAACCGTAAACCGCGGCCTTGTACCGCTCCATAAGCCGCCCAAGAGCTTCAACATCCCCGCCTTTAAAAGCGGCTACGAGTTCCGCGTCGGTGCTTTCTTCGTTCATCCTGTTAAAATAAATAGTTCGCGCCGCTAAATAATTTCATACGATATAAATATCGTGCGCCGGATAAATACTATTCTTTTATTACTCGTTTTTCAATCCGCTTACGCTTCGGCCGGCTCGGTTTCCTACGAACTTTATCTGAAAGGCGACCTTTTGAAAGCCGCCTCTTCGTACTTTGCCGACGCCGCGGCCGCCCCGGCCGCGCCCAGGCCGCTCATGAACGCCGCCATGTGCCTGAAACAGGCGGGGCGCTACCGCGCCGCGGCCCAAGCGCTGGAGGACGCGCTCGGGCGTGACCCCTATAACGCGGATGTTTACTCCGAACTCGGCTGGCTTAAATTCCACCAGGCGGATTATGAGAACGCCCGCCTGGCTTTTGAAAGGGCGATAAGAATACAGGCGCTGCACCCCAGGGCCGAACTGGGGCTTGCCAGCGTTTACTCCAACCTCAACGATAAAGACAAGACGCTCTCCCACCTTGAAAAATACCGGGCCCTGCGCCCCGATTTCGCCGGGGTGGATTATATCCTGGCCTGGAACTACATGAATTTCAAGATGCATAAGGAGGCCGAAGACGCCCTTATTGAAGCCCTGCGCAAAGACCCCACTTTTACCGAAGCCCGCCTGCCGCTGGCCGGCATTTACGCCCGGCAGGGCAAGTTCAACGAGGCCTGGAACCAGTACTACCGCGTGCTGGATTACGCCCCCGGCCACCCCGTGGCCGCAAAAATGATGAAGGTGCTGGAAGGCAAGCTGACCCGCCAGCCGGAGGAAATAAGGCCGCCTTTCAGGATAACCAAACCCCTTACGATGGAGCCCCTGGACGCGGTGGCCGGCCTTTCAAAATCCGTAAAGATCCGCGTAGGGCTGGGCGCCACCAATACAGGCAGGCAGGGGCGCAACAACGTACTTAAAGTGAAGTCTTTTGAAGGACTGACCATTACCGGCAAAACCAGCGGAAAGGTTTTCGCCTCCATCCCGCCGGACCAGGCCTGGTTCGCCGTATACGAAGACGGCAAAGTAACGATTAAAGACAACGACGGCAAGGTTTACGGCCGCTTCCAGGGCCCCATACTGGTTACCCCGGCCAAGGCGGGCGGCTCGGTTATCTTTGAAGCCTATTCAAAAACAAAAAACCCGTGGTTCCGGGGCGCTGACAGGCAATACCGGGGAATAATAGAGCTGTATCCAATAGCGGGGCGCGGCATAGGTGTGGTAAATATTATAGAGAGCGAACTGTACCTGCTGGGAGTAGTGCCCAGCGAAGTGGCCCCACAGTGGCCTTACGAATCGCTTAAAGCGCAGGCGGTAATAGCGCGCACGCAGGTGCTTATACGGCGCGCGCGCGGCGGCCAGCACAAAAGCGAAGGCTACCACCTTTGCGACGGGCAGCACTGCCAGGCCTACAAGGGCAAATCCAACGAGGCCAACACCACCAGCCGCGCCGTGCTGGACACCGAGGGAGAGATACTCACCTACCACGGCCGCCCGGCTTACACCTTCTATCATTCCAACTGCGGCGGCTGGATACAGGCCTCGAAGGAAGTTACCGGCTGGGGAGATTCGCCCTATCTTGTGACCAGGCCCGACATAGCCCCGGATAAGCCGACTACGCCGCTGGACCCGTGGGAATTCCAGCTCTGGATAACCGGCAACCCGGCCGCCAACTGCAACTACCCCGGCCGGGTACGCGCCGCTGAATTCCGCTGGATGAAAATAATCAGGCAGAAAGACATGACCTTCAGGGTAAACAAGGATTATGCCATAGGGGAGCTGGTGGATATCACGCCCCTCAAGCGCGCGCCTTCGGGCAATGTGAACTCCCTTAAACTGGTGGGCAAAAAGAAATCCGTGACCATAACCCGCGAGCATCTCATACGCAATATCCTCGGCTTCAGCTCGCTTAAAAGCACGCTGTTTGAAATAGAAGTGGACCGCTTCAAGAACGGCAAGACAAGGAATTACTGGATCTACGGCGGGGGCTGGGGCCACGCCATAGGCCTGTGCCAGAGCGGCGCGGCCGGGCTGGCCGGCAAGTACAACATGGACTACAAGGGCATACTGGATTTTTACTTCCCCGGCACCAGCCTGCGGCGCATCAAATACGTGAAGAAAGCAAAGTAAGTTTAAAACTTCTTCTTCAGCGTAATGCGCTGTATGCCGCCCAGGCCCGTTTCCGG
>JAVHRY010000087.1:0-33682 GCA_036171915.1 Elusimicrobiales bacterium
TGGGCCATACGGGATTCGAACCTGTAACCTTGCGCTTAAGAGGCGCCTGCTCTACCGTTGAGCTAATGGCCCGTCGCTTTAAATTATACATAAACACGGGAAAAAAACAAAATATTTTTACCGGGCGCGGCAACCCGCGCCGCTGGCGGGAGGAGAAGCATCAGTCTTCTCCGTAAGTCTTCCCACTTCCCTTAGCCACGGATAATTGCTAAATTTATTTCCATGATAAAGTTGCTTTTGTTCGCACTGCTGGCCTTCCCGAGCCTTGCGGCAGCCCAGGAAGATTTGAATAAAATGTACTCCGACTCCCTGGCGCAATGGCTGGATGGCCGTCCCGAAGACGCCGCGGGGGCGCTTAAATATGTTACCTACAGGTCCTCCGACCAGGCGCTGAATTCCGCCGCATTGCTGGACCTTGCCGTTCTGCTCGCGGAGTCCGGGAAAAACTCGGAAGCCTTGGCTTACCTTATTAAAGGGGAGGTGCTGGCCCCGGAAAATTTCTATATACAATTCGAAAAAGGCTGGAACCTGCTTGGGCTTGAAAGGTACCAGGAAGCCCGGTCCGCTTTTGAACGGGCCATAACGCTGACGGCGGACCCCGACCTGGCCAGCCAGGCGCGCTTCGCGATGGCTATAGCTGAAACGGAACTGGCGGGCCCCGAGGCGGCGATAGAAGAACTACAGTCGGTCTATAGCCGTTATCCTTATCTTCTTTCCCCGTGCGCGCAGCTGATAAGCGCGAACCTGGAAAAGCTGAAAAGACGCCCGCACGCCGTAAATTTCATAAAGGACGCCCTCACCTACGACCCGCGCAACATCCAGGCGGAAATAGACCTGGCGCGGCTGTACGACGATTCCGATTTTTACGTACCCGCCTGGCAGACCTACTACACGCTTTCGGACCTGGACCCGCTTGAAATTTTTTTCAGCGAAAAAGAAAAGAAGCTTTTAAAATACGTCAAAGGCAAGACGGACAATATGCTGTATTGGGCCCGCATGTCCTGGCCGGCCCACAAGACCATGCCGGCTCCGGCCGGAGGGGAAAAGGTCAAAATAGCGCTTTACTCCGGGAAAGACGGAATTCCGACCCTGATCAAAAGTTTCAACTTTATCGCCACTACGGATTTTGACCTGGTGGATTCCAGGCTGGGGCGCATAACTTCCGGGAAGGGCAACATGCAGTGGCTGGTCTCCTACGACGCGATGAACAGGGTCTATGAGATACGCGACAACATGGGTTCGGCGGTACATACGACAAACAACAGCGTGCGCATAGTGCCAAGGCCGGGGGGCGTTCTGCTGATCAAGAACCCGGAGCTGCCGGGAACCAGCGGGGTAAACCGGGGCGATAAGGAGATCTCAGGTGAACTGCTGGCGCTGGTGCGGGAAAAAGGCTTCTGGCTTATCAACGAAACCAATATCGAAACGCTGGTGAGCCCGGCTGCCGCCTCGCTTGCCGGGGGCTCGAAACTCCCGGAATATCTGAAGGCACTGGCGGTAACGGCGCGCACCCGGCTGATGCGTTTGGCCCGCCTGTCCCCGCACACAAGCCGCGAGTATAACCTGTGCGACTCAGCCCACTGCCTGGCCTATGCCGGCCTGCAGTCCGAAAGCGAAGCTTCCGCCGCGGCCGCCCTGGCCACCCGCGGGGAAACGTTGACCGCGGGGGACAGCCTGGCCCCGGTACAGTTCCAGTACGCTTGCGGCGGATTTACCGCGGGCGGCATAAGCGACGGGGGCAGGCCGCTGCCCCAGCTGACGCCTTTTAATTTATATGTCCACACCCTGAAGGGGCCGCCCGCGAGCCTGCTATGCCTGGCGGACGACAAGACTACCAGTTCCGATGTTTATTGGACGCTGCTGCTGGAGCCGAAGTGGATAGAGGCCCGCATAAACCGTACCCACAAGATAGGCTATCTGCGCGCCTTGGTCCCGCTCGCCAGGGGCGCCGACGGGCGCCTAAAAGCGCTGCGGGCGGAAGGCACCGCGGGGACGGCGGTCATAGAAGGCGGGGAAAACATAGCTTATGTGCTGGCCGCCGGCGCGCTGCGCTCCACGCTCCTGAGCATCCGCCCCGTGTTCAGCGGTAAATTCCCTAAATTTTTTATTGTGCGGGGCATAGGGACCGGCGGGGGCGACGGACTTTGCGTACTGGGCGCCCAGGGGATGGCAAAACGGAACGGAAACGCCTACCGGGATATCCTTAACCACTACTTCCCTTTATATAAGGTAAGAAAAAATCGCTGATCATGAGGACTAAAGTAGCGCACATAATTACCCGGCTTGATTTCGGAGGGGCGCAGGCGAATACGCTCTATACCGCCGGTCGCCTGGACCGGGACAGGTTTGACGCCTGTATCATCTCAGGCCCCGGGGGAATGCTGGCCGCTGATAATAAAACCGTCAGGCTGGTAACAGCCGGCCGCCTTGCGCGAGACATAAGCCCTTTTAAAGATCTGGCCGCGCTGTTTGAACTGCGCCGTCTTCTCAGGGCAGAAGCGCCCGGGGTAGTCCACACGCATTCATCCAAAGCCGGGATACTCGGCCGCCTGGCTGCGGCAGCCGCCGGGGTCCCGGTAATAATACACACCTTCCACGGTTTCGGCTTCCACCCCGGGCAGAATTTTATAAAGCGTAATTTCTTCATACTGCTGGAAAAATTCTGCGCCCTCTTCAGCGGCGCGCTGGTGTTCGTGTCGCGGGCCAACATGGAAACAGCGAGGGCGGCTGGCATAGGCTCGCCAGCTAAATACCGCCTGATACGCAGCGGGATAGCGCTGGCAGGCTACCCGGCTAAAATAGACCGGGACGCCGCGCGGGCGGAGTTCGGGCTGGGGCCGCGGGACCTGGTGGTGCTCAGCATAGGGAACGCCAAACCGCAAAAGAACCCGGTGCATTTCCTTGAGGCCGCGGCCCGCGTTACCGCCGTCCGCAAAGAAGCGCGTTTTGTTTTTGTGGGAGGCGGGGAGGCCCTTGCCGCCCTGCGCGCCGAAGCCGAAACCCGCGGGCTCGGGGACAAATGCCTGTTTACCGGCTGGCGGGAGGACTCCGCCCGGCTGCTGGCCATGGCGGACATCTTCGCCCTGACCTCGCTTTGGGAAGGGCTGCCGCGCAGCCTGGTAGAGGCCCTGCGCACGGGCCTCCCGGCCGTCTGCTACCGTACCGACGGCGTAACGGACATACTTAAAGACGGAGTCAACGGCTTCTGCATTGAGCAGGGAGACGTGGACGCCTTCTGCGCCGCGCTGCTGCGGCTCGCCGCTGAGCCCGCGCTGCGGGGCCGGCTTGCGGCCGGGGCCTCCGCCACGGACCTGGCCGAATTCGACATAGACCTGATGGTGAAGCAGCAGGAAGAACTTTACTCCGAACTGCTGAAGAAAAAAGGACGCGCCGCATGACACCGCTAATTACAGCGATAATACCGGTTTTTAACGAGGCAGAGAACCTGCCCGGCCTGGAAAAAGAACTTTCAACCGCGCTCCTCGCCATGAAGGTTCCGTACGAAATAATCTGGGTGGACGACGGCAGCACGGACGGCTCTTTTTCCGCCCTTAAAGAGTTCGCCGCACGGGGCCAGCGCGCCCTGCGCCTCTCAAAGAATTTCGGCCAGACCGCGGCGCTGGCGGCGGGTATAGCGGAGGCCCGCGGGGAATGGATAGTTACCCTGGACGCCGACGGCCAGAACGACCCGGCGGACATACCGCGCCTGCTTGCCGCCGCCCTGTCCGGACACGACGTAGTAAGCGGCTGGCGGAAAAACCGGCGGGACGCTTTTATCTCAAGGGTGCTGCCGTCCCTGGCGGCTAACCGCATAATCTCCGCCGTAACCGGCCTGAAGCTCCACGACTTCGGCTGCACTCTTAAGATCTACCGCGCCGGCCTGCTTAAAGCGGCGGGCCTCTACGGGGAGATGCACCGCTTCCTGCCGGCCATCCTCAGCTACGCCGGGGCCGCCGTGACGGAAATTGAGGTAAACCACAGGCCGCGCAGGGCAGGCAGCTCCAAGTACGGCATCATGAGAACGTTTAAAGTAATTCTCGACCTGTTTACGGTTAAATTTATGGGGGATTTTATAACAAAGCCAATTTACCTGTTCGGGGGACTGGGCTTTACCCTGCTGGCGGCCTCGGGCCTTATGTCCGCCTACACACTTTATAACAAATTTTACAACCACGTTTTCGTGAAGGACCAGCCGCTTTTCCTGGTGGCCATTTTCTTCGCGCTGGTAGCGGTGCAGTTCGCTTTCATGGGCCTTATAGCCGAAGTCCTCATACGCACCTACCACAGCTCCAACCGCAAGCCTCCCTATACCGTGGCGGAGAGAACCGGGGGAGAAAAGTAACTGCAGCCAGTTAATAAGCCGCGATAACCGGGCCTATTACAGTTTGCTTCCCGTCCCCTCGCCCTAGCGGATTGACTATTAACCGCAGAGTTGATATCTTATTATACTTATGACGGAAAACGATCCCCTGGTTTTTAAGTACGCCGACATAAAGGCGGAGGAAGGCCTCAGGGTAACGCTCAGCCCCGACCTGGCGGGCTATGCCGACCTTTTTGACCGGCCCGGAACGCTTAAAAAACTGGTGATGGAACTTGTTTTTACCGTAGGGGGGGACTCAATACAGCTGGCCGCCTCGGTGTCCGCGGAACTTGAGTTGGAATGCTCCCGCTGCGCCGAGCCGGTAACCCGCGTTTACAGAGACTCTTTTGACGAGGACTACCCGGATACGCTAGAATATATAGATACGCGCGAAGTAATACGGGAAACTGTCGGCCTGCTCGCGCCTATAAAAGTTTTATGTTCAGCCGACTGCAAAGGGCGCTGCCTTGTTTGCGGCACAAACCGCAACAAGGGGAAATGCGGCTGCAGTTCGGACAACCCCAGCGTTTTCAACTCTCTTAAGAAGCTTAAGATTGAAAAACCGGAAAAATAAGCCGGTATAGACTAGAAAGAGGTGCTACAACATGCCTAATCCTAAACGTAAACATTCCCCGTCGCGCAGGGATTCCCGCCGGTCCCAGAACTGGAAGCTGGAGGTGAAGTCGCTCTCTCCCTGCGGCCAGTGCGGAGCGCTGCGCCTGCCGCACCGCGTCTGCCCTTCGTGCGGCTTCTACAACGGCAAGATAGAAGTCGCCCAGAAAGTCGCCAGAGGCGAAGAGGACCAGGACAAGAAATAAAGCGCCGGCCAGACAATGCGAATAGCGATTGACGCTCACGGCGGCGATTTCGGCCTTAGGCCCAATATTGAAGGGGCGCTGATTGCCGTTAAAAAATTATCCCACGAGGTGATACTTGTGGGCAGGGATCCGGAGATACGGGAGGAACTGCGCCGCCTCGGCGCGGAGAACCCGGAACGGATAAAGATCGTGCACGCCCCGCAGGTAGCCGACATGGCCGGCGAACCGGTGGCGGAATGCCGCGCCAAACCGGATTGCTCCCTAATGATCGGCGCGGAGCTGATACACGACGGGAAGGCTGACGCTTTTATTTCGGCCGGGAACTCCGGCGCCGTAATGGTGGCCTCCCTCCTTAAACTGAAGCGCATCCCGGGAGTTATACGGCCCGCCCTGGCTGCGCCGCTGCCTACGCTCAAAGGCACCTGCGTGCTGCTGGACGCGGGCGCGAACGTGGACTGCAAACCCTGGCACCTGGCCCAGTTCGGAGTGATGGGGTCCATTTACATGCAATCCCTCTTCGGACTTGAAAACCCTTCGGTAGGGCTGCTTTCTATAGGCGAAGAGGAGACCAAGGGGAACGCCCTGGTGCAGGAAACCCTGCCCCTCATCAAGAACATGGGGCTGAACTTCCACGGGCCCGTGGAGGGGCGGGATATCCCGGAAGGGCTTACCGACGTGGTAGTAACCGACGGCTTCAGCGGCAATGTGGCTCTGAAGCTCTACGAGGGCTCGGCTAAAGTGGTTTTCACAATGCTCAAAGAGCAGATAATGCGCAAATTCACGTACAAGATAGGCGCCATGCTGATGCGTAAGGTGTTTACGGAGCTGAAGATAAAGATGAACGTGGATATTTACGGCGGGGCCCCGCTGCTTGGCGTCAACGGCGTGGTACTGATCTGCCACGGACGCATCACCCCCAACGCTATTTTTAACGCCGTGCGCGTGGGCGGCGAGTTGGCCGCCTCCGGCATGGTAGGCCGGATAAAGAAGCAGATGGAACAGGTTAAAGACAAAATTTCGCAGGCCAAGGACCAGGACCAATGAAGCGCCTGGATGGGAAAACCGCCCTTATAACCGGAAGCGCGCGCGGCATAGGCTTTGAGATAGCGCGGGCCTTCGCGGCCGAAGGCGCCGCCGTAGCGGTGGCGGACCTTTCGCTGGAGGAAGCGGCCGCCGCGGCCGCGGCTATCGCGGCCGGGACCGGCGCAAGGACGCTGGGCCTGGGGCTGGACGTGGCCAGCGAACCCTCCTGCCAGCGGGCGGTAGAGGAGACGGTAAAGATTTTCGGAAAAGTGGACATCCTGGTGAACAACGCCGGGATAACCAGGGATAACCTTGTTCTCCGGATGAAGGAAACTGACTTTGACGCGGTCATCTCAGTTAACCTTAAAGGGTCCTTCCTTATGGCGAAAGCAGCGGCCAGGCTGATGTTGAAAGCCCGCTCGGGCCGCATTATCAATATCGCCTCGGTAGTGGGGCAGGCGGGCCAGGCGGGCCAGGCCAACTACTCAGCTTCAAAGGCCGGCATAATAGGCCTCACCAAATCTCTGGCGCGGGAATTCGCGCCGCGCCAGGTGCTGGTAAACGCCATAGCCCCCGGCTTCATCAGCACACGCATGACGGAAGGGCTGAAGGAAGAAGCCCGCGCCAAGATAGCGGAAATGATACCGCTGGGCAGGATCGGCGAACCGGGCGAGGTGGCAAAAGCCGCGCTGTTTCTTGCCGGGGGCGATTCCGCCTATATTACCGGCCAGGTCCTGGCCGTGAACGGCGGGCTGTACATGTAAGTTTTAGTGGAAGCAATTAACCAGGAGGATACCGCAATGGCAGTAATAGAGAACTTAGAAGAAAGGGTTAAGAAAATAATAATCGAGCAGCTGGCGGTTGATTCAGCCGAAGTAACCCCCAAGGCCCAGTTCGTGCAGGACCTCGGCGCCGATTCCCTCGACACCGTAGAGCTGGTAATGGCTCTTGAAGAGGAATTTGACGTGGAGATACCCGACGAAGACGCGGAAAAGATAAAGACCGTAGGGGAAGCCATAGCCTATATCAAGGAAAAATCCGGCAAAAAAGACTGATTTTCCGAAACGGCAATGTCTTCCCTTGAAGAAATAATAGGATACAAATTCAGGGACACACAGCTGCTGACGGAAGCCCTGACGCACAAGTCGCACGCGGCGGAACAGGGCTCTCCCCTGCATAATGAACGCCTGGAATTCCTGGGCGACAGTGTCCTTGGGCTGGTTGTATCCTATTATCTTTTCCTGAGGAACCCCTCGGAAGACGAGGGCTTCCTTTCAAAGACCAAATCAGCGATAGTGTCCCGCGCGAACCTGGCACGCTGGGCCGACGCCCTGGGGCTTGGACACTATCTTTATCTGGGGGCTGGTGAGCACCTGAGCGGCGGAAGTTCGCGTCACAGCATACTTTCCAACGCCGTGGAAGCTGTTCTTGGCGCCGTGTACATAGACGGAGGGCTCGCCCCGGTGGAAAAAATAATAATCCCCTGGCTGGAAGGCCAGGCACCGGAAAAACTGGACGCCGATTATAAAAGCGAACTCCAGGAACTTATACAGAAACGCCACAAGCGCCCGCCCGACTACGAAGTAATGAGCGAGACCGGGCCGGAACATGAAAAATTCTTTACGGTCAGGGTATACCTGGGCAAACAAACGCTGGGGCTGGGCTCCGGCTGCAACAAGAAAGAGGCCCAGCAGGCGGCCGCGAAAAACGCGCTGGAATACCTTGGCTCCCACGACGTGCGCCCCTGAAAAGTTCAAAATCCGCAAAGCGCGTTGCCTTTTAACAGGAGCGGCCTGCCAATGAGCGCCAAAACCATCCGGGATAAAAAAGATTTTGAACAGCACCTCGCTTCCGGGGAGGGGAAGTTCGCGCTTTTCTACTCCGGCTATTGCCCCTTCTGCCTTATGTTCCTGCCGGCCTTTGAAAAGCGCGCAGCCGGGAAACCCGGGGCATTCGTAAAAGTTTCCACCGACAGTCTCCCCGAGCTTGAAGACGCCTTTTCCATTGAAGTAGTCCCCACCGTTATCTTCTTCAAGAACGGAAAGCCTGAAAAACGCCTGGACGGCACCCTCGGCCGCGGACTGACGGAAGAAAGCCTCGGCAGTTTTATCAAGTCCTGCGAGGTGCAGGGAAAGAGTTAAAATGAAAAGTCTTAAAGTATCCGCGGCCGCCGCTCTGCTCCTGCTGGCGCCCCTCGCCCAAGCCGCGGGCCCCTTTGAAGGGGTAAAAACGGCGTCCGAGGCCGCGGAGTTCCGCGCACCCGGCTCCAAGCTGGTGGAAATAGAGGGTTTCACGGACCCGGAGGGGGACATTCCCTGCTCCGGCAAATCCTTTTCAAACTCCTGGCATTATAAATTCCACTCCGCCTCCACAGGGGGGTGGCTGATAGTTAACGCCTGCGGGGAAAATTTTATTAACGCCGCAACCCATTTTCCCAGCGCCAGATCGGAGGAGCCGGTAAGAACCCTGCCGGCTTCCTTCGCCGGTGCGGCCGCGGTGCTTAAGAAGCTGCAAAAAGACGGGGTTTTCCAGGCAGCCCCCGCCTCAAGCGACAGGGAGATATTAATGGCGGTCCGCTACATGCCGGCAAAGTCCGGGCGCCCGGCCGGCTGCTATTGGACCGTTTCGCGGGAAAAGCAAAAAGTGCTGGCCGACTGCCAGGGGAAAGAACACTGGACCACCGGCGCCGCGCCCGGAGCAAAACTGGCGCCTTCCACTGCGCCTAAAGGAAAGGACACGGCAGGGAAATACACAAAGCTGGCCCTGGAAACCATGCAGCATAAACATCCCGGGGCGCGGCTTATGTACGTGGAGTCCCTGGTGGACCGCACCGGCAGCACCAAGTGCCTCAGCGCCATGGAGGGCTGGGATTTCGTTTTTTCCTCCCCCGGGGCCGCAAGCAATATGACCCTCAGCGCCTGCCTGGGCAAGACTTCGCTGGAGGAAGTCGATTTCACCGGAAGGACCGCCGGCACGAATAGGCTGGATCCCATGCCGCTGCAGTTCAAGGACAGCGACTTCGCGCTTTCAAAAGTGCCTTCCTGCGCGCAGGATTATGCCACAAGCTCCATGCGGCTGCAAAATTTCAAGCCCCGGTTTACCCCTTTCGCGGGGCATAACTTCATCTGGACGGTGGACTGCGGCTCCCACAAATATTATGCAGACGGCTACACGGGCCAGTACCTGGGACCGGGCAGAAAATAGAGCCTGCAAAAGAATAATGAGCGCGCCGCTGATAAAAATAATACTTATAAGGCCCAGGAACCCCGATAATATCGGGGCCGCGGCCCGCGCGATGGCCAACTTCGGGCTGTCGGAGCTGGCCCTCGTCAACGCGTTCGACTCGGACTGGAAAGAAGCGGCGCTCGCCTGGCGCCGGGAAGCTTCCGTATCGGCTATAGACTCCATGGAGATAGTGGACGGCGCTAAAATATACTCCGCCATTCCCGAAGCGGCACAAGACTGCGCGGCGCTGTTCGGCACCTCTTCGCTGCACAGACTGAAATCCGAGCGGGACGTGGTGCTGCTTTCGGACGCGGCCGGGCTCATCGCGCGCTCGGGGGGGAAAGCCGGCATCCTGTTCGGCTCCGAAAAGACCGGCCTTACAAAAGAAGAACTCTCCTTCTGCAGCGCCGTAATAAACATACCCACCCGGGAGCGGCAGCCCTCAATGAACCTGGGGCAGGCGGTGGCGGTAGTAGCTTACGAGCTGTCCGCCCGCGCCGGCGGCAAGCCCCAGGCCGGCAGGAAGGCCGCCCCGGAAGCCCCCCCGAGGGAGATAGAACTGGTGGTGGCAAAGATACGCGCCAGACTCACCCGGGAGCGCGGAGAACACTGGGGGGAGGAAGCCCAGGTGCGGGCTATCAGGCGGGGACTCCTGGACGCGCGCCTGACTAAAAACGCCATGAACGCGCTGAACCTCCTGCTTAAAGAAAAAACCGATCTGTAATTTCAACACTTTTTACGGGAGATCCCGGGATGTTCTTGAAACTTTTCCACTCGGAAAACATCTAACTGCACAAAGCCGGCGATATACCCGGTTAACGCTTACCGCGGGTAAATTTATTTTGTAGAATTTGGGGATGCGTCAATACCTGGGTATTGTATTAACAACGGGCTTCGCCCTTGCCGTAGCCGCGGGCATGCTAATTCTTTCCGTCCTGTTCGGCCCCTCCAGAAAAACCCCGGTGAAGCAGGAACCTTTTGAATGCGGTATGCCGCCCGCCATGGAAACCCGCGGCCTGGCCCGGGTTAACTTTTATATTGTCGCGCTGCTTTTTGTGATGTTCGACATTGAAATAGTCTTCATCTACCCCTGGGCCGTCTCCCTGCGGGAACTCGGCCCCTCCGCTTTCTACGCCATGGCAGGCTTCCTCTCCGCGCTGCTCGCGGGACTTGTTTACGCGGTCAAGAAAGGAGCCCTGGAATGGGACTAGAAACTCTTTTGGGGGAATCCTGCCTGACCACCCGCCTCGACGAAGCGGTCAACTGGGGCCGCAAATATTCCTTTTTCCAGTATCCTTTCGTAACGGCCTGCTGCGGCATGGAGTTCATGTCCGCCTGGGCGTCCACCTATGACATAGCGCGCTTCGGGGCGGAATACCCGCGCTTCTCCCCGCGCCAGGCAGACGTGCTGTTCGTGGTGGGCACGGTAAATGAAAAACTCGCCCCGGTCTTAAAGCGAGTTTACGACCAGATGTGCGAGCCCAAATGGGTGGTCTCCTTCGGCGTCTGCGCCACCTCGGGCGGGTTCTACGACAATTACGCCACCGTACAGGGGATAGACAAGATCATCCCGGTGGACATCTATATCCCGGGCTGCCCGCCGCGCCCCGAAGCCGTGCTGGACGCCCTTATAAAACTGCAGGAGAAAGTAGCAAAAGAATCGGTACTGGACCGCAAACACAGATGACCAAAAGTTACCTGTTGGAAACCATAAAAGCCCAATTTCCGGCCGCGGTGCTTGAAACCAGCGCCTTCCGCGGCGACGAAACGGTTATCATAAAAAAGGAAGCTTTATTTGACGCCGCAGCGTTCCTTAAGGGTGAACTGGGTTTCGATTTTCTCATGGACCTGACCGCGGCCGACTACCTGCCGCGCGAACCCCGCTTTGAGCTGGTCTGCCATTTTTATTCGTCGAAACACAATTACAGGCTCCGCCTGAAATGTCCCGTAGCCGCTGACGACGCGCAGGTGGCCTCCCTTACCCCGCTCTGGGCTGGGGCGAACTGGTTTGAACGCGAAGTTTACGACATGTTCGGCATCCGGTTCAACGGCCACCCGGACCTGCGGCGCATCCTCATGTACGACGGCTTTGAAGGCCACCCGCTGCGCAAGGACTACCCGCTGAAGAAAAGACAGCACCGGATACCGCACAGGGATTGAAGAGCGCAGATCGTGAATCGGAAACAGTAAACAGCAAATAAAAGAATATTCAACCGCGATGACGGAAACTAAAAAAGTAGACCTTCCCAAAAACTGGACCCTGGAAACCCTTGAAGACGGGCGCCTGGTGCTCAACATGGGCCCGTCGCACCCGGCCATGCACGGCATAGTGCGCCTGCTGCTGACGGTGCGGGGCGAGCGCGTTATAGACTCCGACGTGGAAATAGGCTACCTGCACCGCGGCTTCGAGAAGACCTGCGAGAACGTCACCTATAACCAGTGCGTCCCCTACACCGACCGTCTTAACTACGTCTCTCCGTTCATCAACAACGTCGGCTTCGCGCTGGCGGTGGAGAAGCTGATGGGGATAGAAGCCCCGGCCCGGGCCCAGTACATACGCGTTATAGTCAGCGAACTCTCGCGCCTGACCGACCACCTCACCTGCCTGGGCGCCAACGCCATGGAACTGGCCGGCTTTACCGTTTACTTCTACCTTATCAACGCCCGCGAGGCGCTGTACCGCCTTACCGACTCCGTGGCCGGCGGCCGCATAACCCCGGCCTATACCAGGGTGGGCGGCCTCACGTATGACCTCCCCGAAGATTTCGAACAGCAGGCCGCCGGGGTTTTTAAGATAGTGAGAAAGAACATCTCGGACGCGGACAAACTGCTCACCCGCAACCGCATCTTTTACGACCGTCTCCATAATACCGGGGTTATTTCAAAGGAAGACGCCATAGCCCTTTCCTTCACCGGCCCGGCCCTGCGCTCCACGGGCGTGCCGCTGGACGTCAGGAAGGCCACCCCGTACCTGGTCTACGACCGTTTTGATTTTGACATCCCGGTAGGGTCGAACGGCGACAACTACGACCGCTACCTGGTGCGCATGGAAGAGATGCACCAGAGCATGCGCATAGTGGAACAGGCCCTGGCCCAGCTGCCCGGCGGCCCCATAAACCACCCCGGCTTCGACGTGGCCCTGCCCCCGAAAAAAGAAGTGTACGGGAATATTGAAGCCCTGATGGCGCATTTCAAACTTACCTTTGAAGGCGTAAAGCCGCCCAAGGGCGAAGTCTACCAGGCGGTGGAGGGCGGCAACGGCGAAGTGGGCTTCTACCTGGTCAGCGACGGCACCGGCAGGCCCTGGCGCCTGCGCGTGCGCCCGCCGAGTTTCGCCCTTACGGCCGGGCTTTCACGGATGATAAAGGGCGGCTATATAGCCGACATCGTAGCCACCTTCGGGCAGATAAACATGATAGGCGGGGAACTGGAAAGATAACCGCCGGCGGACAGCAAAAAATGAGCTTCAAACTAACGGACGAATTCAGGGCAAAAGCCGCGCAGATCTGCGCCAAATACCCGCGCAGGGACGCCGCGCTTATCCCGCTGCTGCTTGAGCTGCAGAAAGAGAGCGGCTACGTGGCCGAGGAGGCTATGGACGCGCTGGCGCTGTTGCTGGAGCTGCCGTACTCCCGCGTTAAAGCCGTGGTGACTTTCTACACCATGTTCAAACGCGAGCCCGCGGGCAAATACCACCTGCAGGTCTGCCGCAACATTGCCTGCCACATGGCCGGCGCGCCCGGCCTGCTCGCGCATTTGCGCGCGAAGCTCGGCATAGACGAGGGGGGGACCACCGGGGACGGGCTGTTCACTCTTTCCTCCGTGGAGTGCCTCGCGGCCTGCGGCGCGGCCCCCGTTATGCAGGTGAACGAAGAATATTTCGAGAACCTTACTATAGAGAAACTTGACGCGCTGCTGGAAGAGCTGCGGCATGGCCGCCGGGTGAACCTGTAATGGAGAACATACTGCTTAAGGATAACGTAACCGGCCTTGAAGGCTATTTTGCCTGCGGCGGTTACAAGGCGCTGAAGAAAGCGCTCGCCCTGAAGCCCGCGGAAATTACCGAAGAGATCAAGAAGTCCGGCCTGCGCGGCAGGGGCGGCGCGGGTTTTCCCACCGGGCTGAAATGGTCGTTCATTCCCGAAGGCGCCGCGGGCCCGCGCTACCTGGTCTGCAACGCCGACGAGGGAGAACCCGGCACTTTCAAGGACCGGGAGCTTATCCGTAAAAATCCTCACGCCCTTATAGAAGGCATGGCCATAGCGGGCTTCGCCATAGGCGCGGGGCACGGCTATATCTATATACGCGGCGAACTGGCGGCCGAAACAGAACTGCTGCGAAAAGCCGTAGCCGCCGCCAGGGGTAAAGGCTTTATAGGAAAGAACATCCTGGGTTCCGGCTTTAACTTTGAACTTTTTGTACACCCCGGAGCGGGGGCTTACATCTGCGGCGAAGAGACGGCGCTGCTTGAGTCGCTGGAGGGCTTTAAAGGGCAGCCACGCCTTAAGCCCCCTTTCCCTGCGGTAAAAGGCCTGTTTTCAAGCCCCACGGTAATAAACAACGTCGAGACCCTGGCCGCCGTGCCTG
The DNA here is from genome assembly GCA_036171915.1 of Elusimicrobiales bacterium. Classification (GTDB taxonomy): domain Bacteria; phylum Elusimicrobiota; class Elusimicrobia; order Elusimicrobiales; family UBA9959; genus UBA9959. Next base: position 14,014 of record JAVHRY010000087.1, read on the forward strand.
CAATTATCGAGCGCGGGGCCCAGTGGTACGCCGCCATAGGGAACGGCAAAAGCACCGGCACCAAGCTTTTCTGTGTAAGCGGCCAGGTGAACAAGCCCGGCGTCTACGAACTGCCGCTGGGCGTTACCTTCCGGGACCTGCTGGAAAAAAGCTGCGGCGGCATGAAAGAGGGGAAAACGCTTAAAGCCGTGATCCCGGGCGGGTCTTCCACCCCGGTACTTACGGCGGAAGAGGCCTGGGCTGTTAAACTGGATTACGAATCGCTGGCGCTCGCCGGCTCGATGCTGGGCTCTGGCGGGGTTATAGTGATAGACCAGGACCAGTGTATGGTAAAGCTGCTCCAGGTGCTGGCGCATTTTTATCACCATGAATCCTGCGGCCAGTGCACGCCCTGCCGCGAGGGAACAGGCTGGATAGAGAAGATATTGAACAGGCTGGAAGAAGGCCGGGGGAACGCCGCCGACATAGACACCCTCTACTCGGTCGCCGAGGGCATGCTGGGCCGCACCATCTGCCCGCTCGCCGACGCCATGGCCATGCCGGTAATGAGTTTTGTAAAGAAGTTCCGTCCGGAATTCGAGGCGCATGCCGCCGGGAAGTGCTGCGGAAAGCGTGAAGCGGAAAGCGCCAAGAGTTAAAATCAAATGCAGAACACTTTAAAACTACTTACTCTTCCCGCTTCCCGCTTTACGATTTAATATGCCAAAACTGACCATAGACGGAAAAGCCATTGAAGTAGCCAAAGGCACCACGCTGCTGGCGGCGGCGCAGCAGCTTGGCGTCTATATACCGCGCTACTGCTACCACCCCAAACTTTCTGTTGCCGGCAACTGCCGCATGTGCCTGGTGGAGGTAGAGAAGGCCCCGAAACTGGTGACCGCCTGCTCCACCGCTGCCGCGGACGGCATGACGGTGCGCACCGACACCGAGAAAGTAAAAGCGGCCCGCAGGGACGTGCTGGAATTCCTGCTGATCAACCACCCGCTGGACTGCCCCATCTGCGACCAGGCCGGCGAATGCGGGCTGCAGGATTATTACATGGAGTACAGCCTCAAGAAGAGCCGCTTCGGCGCCGCCGACAAAGTGCGGCGCGCCAAGCGCCGCGCCGTCGGCCCGCACCTGGCGCTGGATAACGAGCGCTGCGTACTCTGCACCCGCTGCGTGCGCTTCTGCGCCGAAGTGACCAAGACCTCCGAACTGGAGGTGATGGGCCGCGCGGACTCTTCCTATATAGATCTTAAGGAAGGCAAAGCCCTGGATAACGGCTACACGCTCAATATAGCCGACCTCTGCCCCGTGGGCGCTTTCACGTCGCGCGACTTCCGCTTCAAACAGCGCGTCTGGTTCCTTAAGAAGACTCCCACAGTCTGCCTGGGCTGCGCCACAGGCTGCCTTATCTACGCCCACCATAACGAGAACACCATCTACCGGCTCGTGCCGCGCCCCAACGCGGAAACCAATACCTGGCTCTGCGACTACGGCCGCATGACGTACAAAGCCGTACAGGCCGGGGACAGGCTGGCCAAGGGCGTGATCAAGAACGGCCTGATAGAGCTTGAGCCCGCGCTGCGGGAGGCCGGCTCGCGTATAGACGAGGCGCACTCCGCCGTGGCGGTGCTGGGTTCTCCGTGGCTTTCCGTGGAGGACAACGCCGCGCTGGCGCGCCTGGCGAAGGACGCTCTTAAAACGCGGAATTTCTGTTTTGAATTCAACGCCGAGCAGGGCATTAAGGACGGCATACTGGTAAACAAGGACGCCGCCCCCAATACTGCGGGGACGAAGCTGGTAAAAGCCGCGCACGGCGGGATCTCTATTGAGGAACTCGCCCGCCGCATAACTTCCGGGGAGATAAAGATGGTGGTGTCGGAAGCCCGCGCCGCCGCCCTTATACGGGCCGCCGTCAAAGCCGCCGGCGCACGGCTGATAGTGTTCGCGGCCAACCGCTCCGAGATCCCGGCCGAAGCCTACGCCACGCTGCCTTATGCCAATTATTTCGAGACCGCCGGTACTTTCGTTAACTACCAGGGCCTGCGCCGCCGCACCACGCCCGCAGTCGGGCCGGCGGAAGGCGTTAAGCCTCTCTGGGCCGTGGTCAACAAGCTGGCGGCGTACAGCGGGACCTCGCTGAGGCTGGATTCGGCGGACGACGCTCTTGAGGGAATCACTTTTTAATGACGGAATTTATTGCGGCCAACAAGGATATTCTGCTTTTCACAGCCGCGGCGGCCGTGAAAGTGCTGGTTTTCCTCGGCGCCATCATGGGCTTTACCGCCCTGATGACGCTGGCCGAGCGCAAGGTCAGCGCGCTGATGCAGGACCGCGTAGGCCCGAACCGCGCCGCCGTGTTCGGCCTGACGCTGGGCGGCCTGTTCCACCCCATTGCCGACGCGCTCAAGATGATCTTCAAGGAGGATTTCGTGCCGGGCCGCGCCGACAAACTGCTGTTCACGCTGGCCCCGGTCTTCGCGCTGGCGCCGGTGCTGGCCGTCTTCTCGGTCATCCCTTTCGGCGACTACGTTATGGTTTTCGGCTACCAGGTGGACCTGCAGATAGCCGATCTGCCGCTGGGACTTTTCTTCGTGCTGGCGCTTTCGGGCCTGGCCATCTACGGGGTTTTTCTGGCCGGCTGGGCCTCCCGCAACAACTTCGCCCTCCTGGGCGCCTTGCGCGGGGCGGCGCAGATGATCTCCTACGAGGTGGTGCTGGGACTTACCCTCGTCGGGCTGATGATGATCTACGGCTCGGCGAGCCTCCAGGACCTGGTGCGCGGGCAGGGGAAACTGATAGGCGGCTGGCTCCCGGCCTGGGGAATAGTCTGCCAGCCCTTCGCCTTCATACTTTTCCTGACCGCGGCTATCGCCGAGAACAAGCGCACGCCTTTCGACCTGGTGGAAGGGGAATCCGAGATCATCGGCTATTTCATGGAATACAGCTCCATGCGGTTCGCGGCTTTCATGTTCGCGGAATTCATAGAGATAGTGCTGGTGGCCATGCTGGCCTCCACCCTTTTCTTCGGCGGCTGGCAGGTCCCTTTTCTCTATCATGACGGCTTTCTGTTCCCCGGCGGCGCCGCCCTCCCGCTTAACCATTACCTGGTAGCCGCCCTGCAGACCGGCGCCTTCGCCGCCAAGACCGTTTTTTTCTGCTGGTTCATGCTCATCGTGCGCTGGACCCTGCCGCGCTTCCGCTTCGACCAGATGATGGGGCTGTGCTGGAAGCTGCTGCTGCCGCTGGCCCTGCTGAACATTCTCATAACCGGCGCCGTGCTGCTGGCTTTAGGAAAGCTATGATAAGCGTAAAGAAAGTTAACAACAAGCCGCTGAACCTCCTTGAGAAGATCTATATCTGGGAGATAGCCCGCGGCATAGCCGTCACCACGCGCCATTTCTTCGTTAACCTTTTTAAGCCCAAAGGCATACTTACGGTGCAGTACCCGGAAGTTTCGCGGCCGCTGCCAGGCAACGCCAACCTGCGCACCCGCCACCGGCTCAAGGTCCGCGCCGATGGCTCTCCTAAATGCGTGGCCTGCTTTATGTGCCAAACCGCCTGCCCCGCCGGCTGCATACATATAGAGGCCGCCGAATATGAAGACAACCCCGTTGAAAAATTCCCGGCCGTTTTCAACATAGACCTTTCGCGCTGCGTGATGTGCGGCATGTGCGTGGAGGCCTGCCCGGAGGACGCCATTGCCATGGATACGCGGGAGATCCCCGGCGGCGCTTTAACGCGCTCCGAACTGCTTATGACCAAAGAGAGCCTGCTAAGGAACCTCCCCGGCGAGCCGTCCAGGCTTGGCGCGGCTAACCGGCTGGCGAACGAATACCTGAACGCCCGGGGGGAAGAATGATAAACACGGTTATTTATTTGTTCGGCGCCCTCGCCGTGCTGGCGACGCTGCTTATGATCTTCCAGCGCAACACCGTAAAAGCGGCCCTGCTGATGCTGACCGCGCTGCTTTCCACCGCCGTGATCTATGTAGCGCTCAACGCCCAGCTGCTGGCCCTCCTGCAGGTTATACTCTACGCCGGGGCCATAATGACCCTGTTCATAATAGCGCTGACCGCCATGCCCCGGGCCTGGCGCGACAAGCCCGGCGCGGGCCGGTTCAAAAAGGTACTGGGGCTGGCCGCTTCGGCGGTAATACTCACCGAGCTGCTTAAGCTCTCAAGCGCCCTGCGCGCCGTACCCTTCTCCCCCAAGTTCATGGAAACCGGGACCCTGGCCCTGGCGCGCGAACTTTTCGGCCGCTTCGCCTTCCAGTTCGAGCTGCTCTCCCTTGTTATACTGTCTTCCATAGTCGGCGCCGTAGTCCTGGCCGCCAAGAGGGGGACAGCGCAATGACCGCCTACCCGCCGGCTGTTTTAAGTTTTGTCCTGTTCACCTCCGCCGCGGCGGGTTTCCTTACCTGCGGCAGCCTGGTACGGATGCTGATGTTCCTGGAGCTCATGCTCAACGCCGCCAACCTCGCCCTGGTCTCGCTTGGCCACGGCGCCGCCTCACAGGCCTACGCGGCCATGGTCTTCGCCATCGCCGCGGCCGAAGCCGGGGTGGGCCTCGCCCTTATTATCACGCTGGCTTCCGCCTTTAAAACCCTGGAAGCCGGGAATATAAAGGAGTTAAAGGGATAATGACCGGCAATTTCTACCCGCTCCTTAAATGGATAATTATCGCGCCCCTGGCGGGGTTCGCGATTAACGGCCTGTTAGGGAAAAAGTTCCTGGGCGAAAAAGCCGGAGGCATAATCGCTTCGCTCGCCGTCCTGGCCTCCTTTGTTTTCGCGGCCATGTCTTTTTCGGACCTCCTGAACCTGCCGGCAGAGAACCGCCTGCTCAGGGATACCCTCTATACCTGGATCTCCGCCGGCACTTTCAGCGTGGACGCCGCTTTCCGCTTCGACCCGCTCTCGGCCGTGATGGCCCTGGTAGTAACGGGCGTCAGTTTCCTTATCCACGTTTACTCCATCGGCTACATGAAGGGCGACGCCGGCACGAACCGCTATTTCGCCTACCTGAACTTGTTCGTGGCCTTCATGCTGATACTGGTGCTGGCCGATAACCCGCTGGTAATGTTCGTGGGCTGGGAAGGCGTGGGCCTCTGCTCCTACCTTTTAATAGGCTTCTGGTACGAGGACCCGGAAAAGGCCTCGGCCGGCAAGAAGGCCTTCATCACCAACCGCGTAGGCGACGCGGGCTTCCTCGTCGGGCTTATGCTGCTGTCCGCCCTGCTGGCTTCCCGCGGGGTTTTTTCCATGGATTTCGCGACGCTGGAAAAAAGCGCGCCGCTGCTGTCTTCCGCCACGGTGCTGGGCCTGGGCGCGCCGACGCTGATCTGCCTGCTGCTTTTCTTCGGCGCTACGGGCAAGTCCGCCCAGTTCCCGCTCTATGTCTGGCTCCCGGACGCGATGGCCGGCCCCACGCCGGTTTCAGCCCTCATACACGCGGCCACCATGGTGACGGCGGGCGTCTACATGCTGGCCCGCCTGCACTTCCTTTACGAGCTGGCGCCCCGCGCGCTGGAATTGATAATGCTCACCGGCTGCTTCACCGCTTTCTTCGCCGCCGTAATAGCGCTGCTGCAGAAGGACATAAAGAAAGTTCTTGCTTATTCCACCATAAGCCAGCTGGGCTATATGTTCATGGCGGCCGGCGCCGGGGCCTTCTCGGCCTCCATCTTCCATCTTGCCACCCACGCTTTCTTCAAAGCGCTGCTGTTCCTGGCGGCGGGCTCGGTGATACACGGCATGAGCGGCGAGCAGGATATGTTCAAGATGGGGGGGCTGAAGAAAGAAATGCCTTTCACCTTCCTGCTGATGGCGGCCGGGTGGCTTTCTATCGCCGGCATTCCCGGTCTGTCCGGCTTTTATTCAAAGGACCTGATACTTGAAAAAGTCTTTGAGCACGGCGGGCCCTTGGTATGGGGCTTCGGCGTGTTGACGGCGGGGCTCACGGCGTTCTACACCACCAGGCTGATAGTCCTTACCTTCCTGCGCGGCAAGCGCAGCCAGGGGCACGCCCACGAATCCCCGCTCTCCATGACCCTCCCGATGGCGGTACTGGCGGGGCTGGCGATAGCGGGCGGCTTACTGCTGAAAGACCGCCTGTTAGTTTTCCTGGAGCCGGGGCTGGTTAGCGGCGGGGAGCAGAACCCGCTGGCCGCGCGCCTTATGCTGACCTCGGTGGCGGCGGGGTTCACGGGCATCGCGGCGGCCTTCCTGCTGACGCTGCCTAAGACGGCAAATTTCCTTAAGAACACGCTGGCCCCGCTGCACTCGCTGGTCTACCACAAGTTCTATATTGACGAGCTCTACGGCCTGCTGGTGATCAGGCCGCTGACGCTGCTCTCCGGCCGGGTGCTTTTTTCACTGGTGGACGCCGGGCTGATAGACGGCTTGATGGTTAACGGCCCGGCCAGGGCTTCTTATGCCGCGGGCAAGGCTCTGGCAAAGATACAGAACGGCCGCCTGGATCTTTACGCGCTGGTCTTCACCGTAGGCGTGGCCGCCATGCTGTTCTGGATCATTTAGTATGGAATTAATAACAAACCCTCTTTCACTTATAATAATCCTGCCGCTGGCTGCGGGGCTGACCCTGCTTTCCGTGCCGGCGGAGCGGACGGGCACGCTCAAGTCCTTCACGCTGGCCGCCACGCTCGCGGTTTTGCTGGTTTCGCTAAAACTCTACGCAGATTTTGACGCAGCCTCGCCCCTGATGCAGTTCCAGCTGGCCAAGCCCTGGCTGCCCAGCTTCGGCATAAGCTGCGCGCTCGGCATAGACGGCATAAGCCTGCTGCTGATAATGCTGACCACGCTGCTAATGCCTTTAGCCGTGCTGGCCTCGTTCAACTACATAAAGGAAGGGCAGCGCGCCTATTACGTCTGCCTGCTGTTCCTTGAAGCGTCCATGACAGGGGTTTTCGCGGCGCTGGACCTATTCGTTTTCTACCTGTTCTGGGAAGGCATGCTGATACCGATGTATTTTCTGATCGGCATCTGGGGCGGACCCCGGCGTATTTACGCCGCCCTCAAGTTCTTCATCTATACCATGGCGGGCTCCGTGCTGATGTTAGCGGCCATACTGTGGACGGTCTCAGCCTACCACGCCCAGACCGGCGCCTGGACTTTTTCCATACCGGCGCTGTACGGCCTCCTCCTCCCGGCCCAGGCGCAGTTCTGGCTGTTCGCGGCTTTCGCGCTGGCCTTCGCGGTTAAAGTGCCGCTGTTCCCTTTCCATACCTGGCTGCCCGACGCCCACGTTGAAGCCCCGACGGCGGGCTCCGTGCTGCTGGCCGGCGTGCTGCTTAAGATGGGCGTCTACGGCTACCTGCGCCTGGCGGTGCCGCTGTTCCCGCAGGCCGCGCTTCAGTTCGCACCCTGGCTGGCGGGGCTCGGGGTAGTGGGCGTAATTTACGCCTCACTGGTGGCCTGGAGCCAGCACGACATGAAGAAGCTGGTGGCCTATTCCTCGGTGGCGCATCTGGGCCTTATTATTCTCGGCATCATGGCTTTTGAGCCCTCGGCCGTAGCCGGCGCGGTGCTGCAGATGGTGAACCACGGCCTTTCCACCGGCGCGCTGTTCCTGCTTGTGGGCGTGCTTTACGAGCGCCGCCATACGCGCCTTATAGAGGATTACGGCGGGCTCGCCAAGGTGATGCCCGGTTTTGCCGCGGTGTTCATGATAGTAACGCTTTCCTCTATCGGCCTGCCGGGCCTGAACGGCTTTATAGGGGAGGTGCTGGTGCTTTTCGGGGCGTTCAAGGTTTACCCGTGGCTGGCCGGCGCGGCCGTGGCCGGAATTGTACTGTCGGCTGTATATATGCTGGGGATGTACCAGCAGGTGATCTTCGGGCCGCTGCGCCACACCGAGAACAAGATCCTGCCGGACCTGGACGCGCGCGAGTGGCTCTATCTCGCGCCCCTGCTTGTTTTTATAGTACTGATCGGCGTCTGGCCCAACCCGCTGCTCAGGCGGGCCATGCCGGCCGTCAATAATTATATTTCCCTGTCCCGGCGGCAAGCGGCGCCGCCGGTTGCCGAAGTTAAAATAAACCTGGGCATTGAGGATCACCGATGAACCCCGACCTCATAAACTACGCGGCCTACGCTCTTTCCGTGCCCCTGCTGCTGGTGGCTACGGCTTTCATCTGCCTGCTGCTGCCGCTTTTTATAAAATCTCTGCGCGGGCTGCAGGGGCTCATAACCTCCGGGGCCGTACTGACGGCGCTGATTTTCCTGCGGCGCGCGCCGGCGGCGGAATTTTCCTTCTTCAACGGAGCGCTGCTGCTTAGCCCGCTGTCGGCCTATCTCTGGGCCTTCGCCCTGGGAGTTTTAGCGCTGGTGATACTGCTGTCGCTTTCCCGCCCTGCCGCTCCCGAAGAAAATACGGGGGAATATTATTTCCTTCTGATGATGGCATCTGTCGGCCTTATGGCGCTGGTGGCGGCGAGGGATCTGTTCACGGCTTTTATCGCGCTTGAACTGCTTAGCCTGCCGGTTTACGCGCTGGCGGGCATCAGGCGGTCCAGGCCCGGGCTTGAGGCGGCCTACAAATACTTCATGCTGGGGGCTTTCGGCTCAGGGATGACATTAATGGGCATTGCCATATTAAACTCCCTTTACCCGGCGCTGACGTTTGCGGCGCTAAAGGCGGGCCCGGCGCAGCCGCTGGCGCTGGCGGGCTTCCTGCTTGTTATTTCGGGCTTCGCCTTCAAGACGGCGCTGGTGCCTTTTCACATGTGGGTACCGGACGCCTACGAAGGCGCCCCTACGCAGATTTCGGCTTTCATGGCGGCGGCCATAAAGGCCGGCGGGGTAATAGTGCTGTGGCGGCTTTTTAATCTTTTTGACGGCGGGCCAGTACGGCAGATCTTCTGGGGCCTGGCGGCCATTACAGTGGTGACGGCGAATCTTATGGCGCTGGCGCAGACGGGCGTAAAGCGGCTGCTGGCTTATTCCAGCGTGGCGCACGCGGGCTACATGGCTGTAGCTTTCTTCGGCGGGCGGCAGGGTTTCGAGGCTGTGCTTTATTATCTGCCGGTTTACGCGATGGCGACTATCGGGGCTTTTGCTGTGGCGCTGGCGCTGGAGGAGGGGGACACGGGGCCGAAGATAGAAGACCTGGCGGGGCTGGCCGAACGCAGGCCGTGGCTCGCCGGCGCGATGGCGGCTTTCATGTTCTCGCTTGCAGGTGTGCCGCCGCTGGCGGGTTTCTTCGCGAAGTTCTACGCTTTTACGGGCGCGGTGAACGCGGGTTATACTGGGCTTGTGGTTATAGCCATAATCATGAGCGCGGTGTCCATGTACTACTACCTTAAGGTCACGGTGGCAATGTTCATGAAGCCTTCCGTAGGCGAGCACGCCGAAGCCCGCCCGGGCCTGGCCGAAGCCGTCAGTTTCCTGATGGCCGCAGGCGTAATCCTGGCCGGCATCTTCTCCAGCTACCTCCTAACCTTCGCCACTGAAGCCTCCCACTGGTTCTAGCTGAACCGCACAACTTTGCTTAACGAAAGGTCCGAGAGAAGTGAAGCCGGGGGACTGTCGAGGGTGTGGGGGCGCCGGACACACGGTCGGCCGCAACGTGGCCGCCGCCCATCACTCAGTCGCCGCGCTTACAAAAGCGGCTCCTTGCGTGAGGGCTCTCCAACCCCGCAGCTAATTGTGTCGCTCCGCTCCACCCGCGGTCCGATAACCCAAAGTTGCCCCTAGGACATTTGACAGTTACAAGGGCAAGTTTGTAATCTTTGGGAGTAGGTCAATTGACAAAAAAATCCACTAGAAAGAGGCATAAAATGAACAAGATATCCACTACAGCTAAATGTCTGGTTTTCATAACCGCGGCGCTTGCAATGGCGGCCTGCGGACACAAGAACGTAAAGCCTATGCAGGCTGGTATACCTTCACCGATAGCCTCAGCCGGCCCCGCCTGGGTGAACCAGGGTTCCGGAGCGTTTAAAGACGGCAGTTTCTACGGAGTCGGCCTCGCAAGCGGCATCAAGAACCGGGCGCTGGCCGTAGACACCGCGGACAGCCGGGCCCGCGCCAAGGTAGCCGAGGTTTTCAGCACTTATATAGCCAAGCTCAGCAAGGATTACATGGCTTCCACCACCGCCGGGGACATGAAGAGCTCCAGCGAGGAACAGAACGTCACGCAGACGCTTAAGAGCTTCACTCAGATGACCCTCTCGGGCGCCGTCCCGGTGGACCATTGGATAGACCCCTCCGACGGGTCAATGTTCTCCCTGGTAAAACTGGACCTGGCCGCCGTAAAGAGCACCCTGGACAGCGCCAAAGAACTGGATTCCAAAGTGCGCGATTATGTAAAAGCCAACGCAGATAAGGCCTTTAACGACCTCTCCGCCGAAGAAGCCAAGCATTAATCAGCCGCGGTCTAACGCTTACAGGAGAAGTTCCTTATGAAACATTACATAGGACTCGCCGCGCTGCTGGCCCTGCCCCTGCTGTCGGGCTGTTCCGGCACGCAGGTAAAACGGCTTGATACCGCCGCGGTAGTTGATATCAGCGGCAAATGGAACGATACAGATTCAAGGCTGACCGCCGAAGAGCTGATATCCGACTGCCTTTCGCGGCCCTGGCTGGCCGCCGCCTCCGGCATTTCCATGAACGCGCCCACGGTGATAGTGGGCACGGTCCGCAACCAAAGCAACGAGCACATCAATACCGGCACCCTGGTAGAGGACCTGCAGCATTCGCTTATAAACTCGGGCAAAGTCACCTTCGTGGCCAGCAAGGACGAGCGCGGCGAAGTCCGCGACGAACGCCTCGACCAGGACACCAACGCCTCGGACGAGACCAAGAAAGCCCACGGCCAGGAATCCGGCGCGGACTTCATGCTCAGCGGCGTCATCAGCACTATCGAGGACAAGGAAGGCGGCAAGTCCGTCATCCTCTACCAGACAGACATGAAGCTGCTCAACATGAAAACCAACCAGATCGTCTGGGTCGGTCAGAAAAAGATAAAGAAGTCCGTAAAACGTTCCGGCTCCGGCTTCTAACCGCCGGAAATGACCCCGAAGAAGTTCTTACGCTTCGGCTTAGCCGGCGCGGCCGTGTTGTCAGCGGCGGCCTGCGCCGGGCCGTCGCGCTCCTACCGCAGCGGCCTGGACTCAATGCTCGCGGCCTCTAACTACGCCGGGGCTATGGAGGAAATAGAAAAAGCCAAAGCCGGCGAGTACAGCGAAAAAAACGCGGTACTGTATTACCTGGACCTGGGCATGGTCCGGCATGACGCGGGTGAGTACCGGGCCAGCGACTCTGATTTCGACAGCGCGGAACGCCAAATGGAAGAGCTGTTCACTAAAAGCGTGAGCAGGCGCGCGGGCACCTTCCTCCTTAACGACAATACCACCAAATACGCCGGGGAAGTTTTCGAACGCGCCCTGATGAACGTCTTCCGGGCGCTTGACTATGTGTTCCTGGGGGCTAGCGACGACGCGCTGGTAGAAGCCAGGAAGGTCACGGCTTACCTCGCCCGCTTCCACGACTTCATGGAAGGCAAAAGCGGCTACAAGGACAGCGCTTTCGCCGAGTACTTGAGCGCCATGCTGTTCGAGCAGGACGGCAAGAACGACGACGCCAGGATCTGTTATGACGCCGCCGGCGAGGCCTACGGCTGGTACGCCTCGGATTACGGCACGCCCAAGCCGCAGTTCAGCGTTCCAGCTTATTCCGACCTTGCCAGCAAAGGGCTGGGGGAAATAGTTCTCCTGCATTATGCGGGCGTTGCCCCCATCAAGGAATCCCGCACTTTTCAGGTGGCCTGGAACGAAGCCATGCTGGCCGTCAGCCAGAGCGGAGAGAAAGAAGCCGACTCCGACCGTTTCAAGAACGCCGCTATGGCCGGGATAGCCGGCAACTCCATAACTGTCTCTTACCCGGAGTATGTGCAGCCCGCCTACAGCATAACCGCCTCGCGCATAGCCGCCGGTCCGGCGCAGGCGGATTCGCTCTTAATGGAAGACGTCTCCGCCATAGCCCGCAGGGCCCTTGAGGACAAGAACGCGGCTATAAGGATACGCGCCATAGCCCGCGCCGCCATAAAATACGTCCTGGCGAAGGCCGCCTCGGACGAGGTGGAAAAGCGCGCCGGGAGCACCTTCGGCCTGCTGGCCCGGATGGTGACCAGCGCCACTTCGGCCGCCACGGAAGTAGCCGACACCCGCGGCTGGACCACCCTGCCGGCGCAGATACGGATGGCGCGCCTGGCCGTACCGCCGGGGAAACAGGACGTTACCGTTACATTCTACGGGCGCGGCGGCGAACCGGAAGGCGGCTATATTTTTAAAGACGTGGAAGTGGAACAAGGACGGCGTACTTATCTGCATTACCGCACCGCCCGCTAGGAGAAAAAGTTATGAGAAAGATACTTATCCCCGCGCTTTGCGCTATGCTTGTCTGCGCCTGCGCCTCACCGTCGGCAAAGAAGGCTCCCGGCGGCCCCGCCGGGGTAAAAATATCGGAAGGGCCCCGGCCGGACTGGGTGGACGGCAACGGCACGGATTACCCGCGCTCGCGCTTTCTTACCGGCGTAGGCATAGCCGACGACCAGGCCGCCGCCATGGAAAGGTCCCGCGGGGAGGTCTCGCGGATATTCTCAACTCAGGTTACCATGCACACCATGGTAAACTCTTCCGAACAATCCTCGTCCCAACAGGGTAAGGAAGCCTCTTCCTATTCGCAGGATGTGGTGCAGGCAGTGCGCTCCACCTCGCAGAAGGTCCTGGAAGGCACCGAGATAGCCCGCACCTGGAAGGACAAGGCCACCGGCCAGTACTACGCTCTGGCCGTGCTGGAACGCTCGAAGGCCATGGCCGCGCTGAACGGCAAGATGGACGATATCGACACCCAGGCCCGCCCCCTGGCGGCCGGGCTAGCCTCCGAAACGGAGAAGCTGGCCAAGATAAAGAACGCCATGAAACTGAAGGCGCTGTTGAGCGGCCGGGAGAAACTGGCGGCTGACATGCGCGTGCTGAACCCTTCCGCGGGCGCGGAGTCCGGCTTCGACATTAACGGGGCCAGGGACGCGGCGCAGAAAGCGCTGGCGAGCCTCGACGTGACCGTTATAATGACAGGTGACGCTGCGGCCCGCGTGCAGGCGGCCGTAATTAAAACTTTGAACGCCCTGGGGCTGGACGCCAAGACCGGAAGCGGCAGCGCTGATATCACCGTGGAATGCGCCGTGGAGTTCGCGTCCGTGCCGGACGCGGCCCCGCAGTCGCGCTGGAAATGGTCCCGCGGCACAGCCGCCGTGGCCATGAAGGACGTCAAGTCGGCCAAGACCTTCCTTACTTTCGAAGCCACCGGCAAAGAGGCCTCCGCCACCGACGCCGAAGCCAGGGGGAAAGCCGAAGCCGCCCTGGGCCAGAAGATAGGGGCGCAGATCAGCCAGGGCATCACCGCCTATTTCGAGAACCAGTAATTCCGGGCCGAACCACTCCTTTACCGCCGGGTCAGCCCGTCGGCTTTGCTTTATAGTACCCGGGGCGGGCCTTTTTACAATATGTGATTAATGTGACATTTGTTACATTTGACATTTAATAATTGACATCGGACAAATAATTGAATAAAGTATTTGCAGATATTTGAACTCCTAGGAGCCTGTCCGACATAAGCGATTTCGCCTGCAATTGCCGCTTTTGTCCTGCGCCTTCGCGACGCTCAACTTACAACCTCCGTAGAGGGTGCCCGTTCGGCGTCGCTTCGGCTCGGCTCCAAAATCGTCAATTTCGTCATGAAAGCCTTATGTCGGACAGGCTCCTAGGGGCTAATTACTACAACTGTAACCGCAACGTACTACTGAGACTTAAGATCAGTAAGCTTCCGGCGCTTGTTAAATTTAACGAGGCCGGCGGGGTTTTCTCACAAAAAAAAAGGGGGGGGGCGAATGAAGACCATACAGAAGCGGAAGCGGGCCGCGGCCGGCCGCCGCCACACGAGCAAAAAAAAGATAAAAATAGCGGTCAGCGCGAAAGAATTTCTGCGCCATACGTTTTATTTTCTCAAAGCCGAGCAATTCCTGAAGGCTTCTAACCGGCTTCTCTGCAAAGCCGCTTAAGGAGGAATTATTATGCCGTCATCGGGCGTACTGACAGAAAAAGAGAACCGGCCGGATACGGATTCCCGCTCACTTCCGGAAGGTTACGGGACTACCATGGCGGCCCTGCTGCCCAGGGACCCCAACTGGATGTTCGTCTACTGGGAAATAACCCCGAATTCGAAGGCCAGGCTGGAACGGGACCACGGCCCGGGCATTTTCTCTGATTTCCGCCGGATAGATATCAGCGTCAGCAGGATGACCGCTTAACAGGGCAGCGGGAATAGCGCGGCGGACATTATACAGCGAAGGGGGATATATGCTGAGGGAAAACACCGTTTTCGCTAAAAAGATAATAGATTTCTACACGGAAAAAGGGGTAGAGTGCTCGGTCGTGGACGAACATTTATCCCTGCTGGTCACTATTTCCGGAGAGGGGCGCACGCACGACTTCAGATACGGCAACAGGGCCTTCGGCGCTATGCACCACTGCAGGAATTTCTATATGGTTCTCGACAGAGAATTGGCAAAACTGAAGGGCGCGCCTGCCGCGGCGGTCGCAGCCGCGAAACGCCGTTACATGGCTAAGGACCCGGAAGAGAATACAGCGCAAGAGCTGAGCGCCGGGACCTAGGAGCCTGTCCGGCACAAGCGATTTCACCTGCAATTGCCGCTTTTGTCCTGCGCCTTCGCGACGCTCGACTTACAACCTCCGTCGGGGGCGCTCGTTTCGCGCCGCTTCGGCTCGGCTCCAAAATAGTCAATTCCGTCATGGGAGCCTTATGCCGGACAGGTTCCTGGCAGCAAGCGGTTGAATTTCATTTCCAGGAGGAGGATATGAGAGAAAAATACCTGTGGCTGGTTATAGCCGTGCTTACCATCCTATCGCTGGGACAGGCCTGTTATATCTACGAACAGACCGCGGCCGCCAGCGACTTTGCAGGGCAGCCGCCGGCACAGCCGGAAATACGGAAAATGGGCTACGCCGAAAAAGCCTATGACGCGCAATGGGAGCAGTTCCGAAAATGGCGCGACAGGATAGCGGGGCGGCTAAAACGCGGCACGCCCCTGCTTGAGCCGGACTTCGACGTTTTTTTCGACGACAATTATTTCTCCAGGCGGCTGACCCCCTTCGACGAGATGGAGCACATACGCAGGCAGATGTCGGACCTTTTCCAGGGCTCGGAAAAGAGCAGTTTCGACGATTACTGGAACAAGTGGTTCAAGGAAAGGATGGTGATGGGCGAGTTCAGGACGGACATCGCCAGGACGGACAAGGACGTAATCCTGACCATACTTATCCCGGAGCTTGTAGGCAATGAAGCGGCCGTCGACATCGGCAACGGGCGGATAAGAGTGTCCTTCAGCGCCAAAACCGCCTCCGAGAAAAAAAGCCCGGGCGGGATAGTAAGAACTGAAACCTCGCAAAGCTATATAAAGATCCTGCCAATACCCGATGACGCCGCGGCCGGCAGCGGCAAGGTGGAGACGGACGGCCGGCAGGTGAAAATAAAGTTCGAGAGAAAAAATAACTAAAAAAAGCCGTTAGCTTTCAGGAATTCCCGGGTGACCCCGGGAGAAGAGGCTTTAGAAGCGTATTTGCCGAGGATGTCGTATTCGATATTCAGCAGCGCGCCTGGCTTTAAATTTTTCAGGACCGTGTTTTCCCAGGTGTGGGGGAGAACGGCCGCTTTAAAGGAAGTTTCCGAAATACCGTAAACGGTCAGGCTTATGCCATCCAGCGCAACTGAGCCTTTTTCCACCAGGACGGCATCAACAGCTTTCTCCACCTCGATGATCCGGCTGTTCCCGTCGTTCTGTACGGACAGAAGCCGCACCGGGCCGTCGACGTGCCCGGTGACGAAATGCCCTCCGAGGCGCGCGCCTAACGCCAAAGCCCTTTCAAGATTTACCGGCGCGCCGGCCTTCAGCCGCCGCAGGGTAGTCCGCGCCGCCGTTTCCGGGCTCAAGGCGAAGACCGCCAGGCCGGGCTTAAACCTTGTAACGGTGAGACAGGCTCCGTTGACGGAGACGCTCTCCCCGGCGGACAGCATCCAGCCTTCGGGGACCGAGATCTCCAGCCGCCCGGAAGCCGCAGTCTTTATCTTTTCGACCGCCTCTATTATTCCTGTGAACATATTTAGAACCTAAGGTCCAGCATAAGGTCCGGCCCGGCCCGGCTTATAGAGACGACCTCCGCCTTTATGCCAAGCTCCTTGCGCGCGGCGTTGAGCGCGTCCGGCCAGACCATAGAGCTCTTAGACTCCGTGCCGCCTATAATAAGCGGAGAAATAAAACAGATAAAACGGTCGGCCAGACCCCCGCTTATAAAAGAGCCTATTACCCGGCCCCCGCCCTCCACCAGGATATGGCTTATCCCCATACCGCCCAGGGCCTTAAGCAGCGCCGGCAGGGAGACCCCGCCTTTTCCCGACGGAAGCGCCAGCACCTCCGCCTCCCGCGAAGAGCTCCTCAGCGCCGTAACCGGGGCCCGGCGGGTAGTAGCCACAATAACCCGTCCGGTGCTGAAAATACGGGCGCCGGGCGGGACCCGCAACAATGAGTCCAGCACAACTATCCGGGGCTGCCGCTTAACCTTTAGTCCCCGGACGTTCAGGAGCGGGTCGTCGGAGAGTACCGTGCCTATCCCGGCCAGCACGGCGTCGACCTGCGCCCTAAGCTTATGCGCCTCAACCCTGGCCTGCGGCGAGGAGATCCAGCGCGAACGGCCCGCGGCATCGGCTATCTTCCCGTCCAGGCTCTGCGCTATCTTAAGCGTAACATAAGGCAGCCCGGTACGCATGAATTTATTATAAGCGGGGTTTAAAGCTTCACATTCCCTGCGCAATAAGCCGGCGCTGACGCCAAGCCCGGCCCGTTTCAGCAAGGCGGCGGCCTTTCCGCCATTAGCAGGATTGGGGTCCAAAGCACCGATAACGACCCTGCCTATTCCGGCTTTTACCAGCGCCGCGGTGCAGGGCGGTGTTTTGCCGTACGTAGAGCAGGGCTCCAGCGTAACATAGACCACGGCGCCTTCAGGACTTGCGGAGCAGGAGCTCAGGGCGTTTATCTCGGCGTGCGGGCCGCCGAAACGCAGGTGCGCCCCCTCGCCTATTATCCGGCCGCCCTTCACTATTACAGCGCCCACCATGGGGTTAGGGTGGGCGCCATAGAGGCCGCGCCGCGCCAGTTCAACGGCGCGGGACATATAAAGTTCATCCTTATCTATTACTGCCATCGTCCTCATGCGTAAAACACAAAGCGTGAAGCGTAAAGAGAAGACTGAAAGCAGCCCCCATTAAAACTCTTTCCGCTTTGCGCTTCCCGGCCTACAGGTTCTTGAATAAATTAGCCATTTCTATGGCTGACATCGCGGCTTCAGCGCCTTTATTGCCGTGTTTAACCCCGGCCCGCTCGATAGCCTGCTCGAGGGTATCGGCGGTGATAATTCCGAACACCACCGGCAGTTTGTGCTTCATTGAAACCACCGCTATCCCCTTGGCGGTTTCCTGCGCCACAAAATCAAAATGGGGGGTCTCGCCTTTTATGACGGCGCCAAGACAGATAATGGCGTGGTAGCCGCCGTCGGCAAGTTTCTCGCACACGACGGGGATTTCATAAGCGCCGGGGGTCTTCACCACGGTTATATCTCCGTCGGCGGCGCCGTGCCGCTTGAGCGTGTCGACAGCGCCTTCAAGCAGCCGGCTGGTGATGAAGTCGTTGAACCGCGACACCACTATTACGAATTTTAGTTTCCCGGCCGTCAGGCCGCCTTCTATCATTATCATTTTATCCTCCTAATTGCCGTAAATCTCATTTCACCCCGAATAAATGTCCCATCTTCTCTTTTTTGGTCTTCAGGTAGCGGGCGTTATGCTTGTTAGGGACGATAACCAGCGGAACCCGCTCCGTTATTTCCAGGCCGTAGCCCTTGAGCCCTACCACCTTGCGCGGATTGTTAGTGATCAGCCGCAGGCGCTTCAGGCCAAGGTCGCAGAGGATCTGCGCCCCTATGCCGTAATCGCGCAGGTCAGCGGCAAACCCCAGCGCTTCATTGGCGGTAACCGTGTCGTAACCCTTATCCTGCAGGCTATAGGCCTTAATTTTGTTGCCCAACCCTATACCGCGGCCTTCCTGGCGCATGTACAGCACCGCGCCCGCGCCCTCGGCGGCTATCATGCGCATAGCGGCGCGCAGCTGGGGGCCGCAGTCGCAGCGGCGCGAGCCGAACACGTCCCCGGTAAGGCATTCGGAATGCACGCGCACCAGCGCCGGGTCGCCGATATCCCCGAGGGTAAGCGCTACGTGCTCAAGGCCCGTAAGCCGCTCTTTATAAACAGCAATATTAAAAACCCCGAACTCCGTAGGGAGTACGGAAACAGCGATCTTTTCCACCAGGCTCTCGTTGCGGCGGCGGTAGGCTATAAGATCGGCAATGGTTCCTATCTTAAGGCCGTGGCGCGCTGAAAACCGAGTAAGCTCCGGCAGGCGGGCCATAGTGCCGTCCGGGTTCATTATCTCGCAGATCACCCCGGCGCCGGAGCCGCCAGCCAGCTTCACCAGGTCCACGCAGGCTTCGGTATGCCCGGCGCGGGCCAGCACCCCGCCGGGACGCGCCTTAAGGGGAAAAAGATGCCCCGGCCGCGTCAGGTCGGAAGGTAATGAAGCCGGGTCGGAGAGGACCTTTATGGCGCGGGCGCGGTCCGCGGCCGAAATGCCGGTAGTGACGCCGCTGGCAGCGTCCACGGAAATAAGCCAGTTGGTTTTATACGGGTCGGAGCTGTCCCGCTCCATCTGGAAGAGGTTCAGGGCGCGGGCCCGCTCTTCTTCCAGCGGGGCGCAGATCAGGCCGCGGCCGTACTTGGCCATGAAATTTATTTTGTCGGCGGCGGCGGACTTGCCGGCCATTACCAGGTCGCCTTCGTTCTCGCGCGCCTCGTCGTCGGTAAGCACTACCATGCGCCCCAGTTTTATCTCAGCTACAAGGTCTTCAACCGGCGCGAATTTTATTTTTTTATTCATAAATAAAAACCCCGAAGCGTCAGCTTCAGGGCGTATAAGAAAGCAAATCGGCAGCCGTAAAGAGTACAAAATCCTGCCGGGCAAGACAGCTGCCGCCGATCGCTATCGCGTTCCTCTCTCGTCCGGACTATACCGTCGGCCCCGGAATTTAACCGGGTCTGCCCTTGCGGGCTCGCGGGCTTTACCGCCGGTGGGGAATTTAACCCCGCCCTGAAGAACTGTTCATATTATACAACTTTAGCGCCGCCTAATAGCAGTTGCCCTTTGTCCCGGCAATGGCCCAATCCCCCGGGTTAACGGTGCCGGTTGAAAAGCAGATGTTCTTAAGGATGGAATTATACACCACCGCCCCTATCACCGTCGGGGTGGCGGCCTGTATCTCGGCCGTTGTCATGGAGCGGGGCTGCCAGTAGCCCTCCGCGGTGAACGTGGACTTGGTCACCCCGGCGCCGAACTGCGCCGAGCCGTTCACGTCCAGCCTGGCCTGCGGGTCGTTGTTGCCTACCCCTACCTTGAAGCCTGTATTTGAAGGGTCGATTATAAATACGTCCGGCTTGTCTATTGTCGTAGCCCCGCCGGACCAGCCCCAAACGAAAGAGCGC
>JAVHRY010000087.1:33782-35948 GCA_036171915.1 Elusimicrobiales bacterium
TGTCCCATTCGCTCCCGGTCGCATAACCCGCCCTGAACGCGGCGGCCGAAGGTATCCACATCATGCGCGCCCCGGATCCGGACACAGGAGCGGCAACCGGATTTGGCGGGAAGGAATAGGCGCCTCCGGCAATAAAGTTGCCGCCCACCTCGAGCGTTACGCGGGGGGACGTAGTTCCTATGCCGGTATTATTGGTAGCCGTGCTGGCGTAGATAAGGGGGAAAGCCTTCGAGCCGAACAACGCTGTCGAGGCCACGTTGAACCGTTCCTCCGGCGCGTTCGTCCAGACGCCTACCGCCCCCTCACCCGTGCTTACGAACAGAACGGGACTGAGCGGGGAAGAACTTACCAGCATATCCGCAGCCACGTGGAAACTGGCGCCCGGGTTGGCTGTACCTATGCCGAACTGCCAGCCGGCCCCGCCGAGGCCCGAGGAGTTTCCTTTTACCCTGAAAACCTCTTCTTTGACCGTATTCATGGTCAACACCAGGTCCCTTAAGCCCGCAGGCATACCAAGGGCGCCCTTGGTGGACTTGGAATTTTCACTCCAGTCGATATAAGAATCGCCGCCGGAGTAGGGGTAAAAGCCGAGGATAACCGGGTCGCCTGGTTTTTTTTGGTCAAGGCCTGTTATACCGCGCACGTGCAGGTCGTAGGCGGGAGTAAAAGGCTGGCCGACGGCCAGCCTCGAGGAGACGTTCACGTCGGGAACTATGACCACCCCGTCATAAAAAGAACCTGCGGCTGCGGATATAGTCGAGACTTGTATTTCCTTAGGAAGGCCGCCCGCGCCTATATTTGTAAGCCCGGCCCCGCTGCCGTAAAATCCGCCCTGCGCGGTTATTGAAGAAAAGGCCACTATCCCGCCGTTCACAGTAAGCGCGTGCGTTTGTGTGCCGGTACTTATGGATACAAGACCGGAGGTAGTGCTGATATAAAGGATGGGATTGGCCGCGGAAGTGCTGACAAGCAGATTTGAGGCTATATGGAATTTTTCCTGGGGGGAGTTAGTGCCTATGCCGAATTTCCAGTTTGCGGCCGCGTCCGCGCTGATGCGGAAAACCTCCTGCCCGTTGGTAGAGGGATCGGAGCCGCCCGCCCTGTAAACCAGGTCCCGGCTGGCCAGCGGGAAGCCCAACGCGCCCTGGTCCCCGCGCGTATCCTCCGTCCAGCGCAGATATGTCATATTCCCGGCGTTGGCATGCGCGTAAAAAGAAGCGGCTCCCCCCTGCATATTTGAAACCAGGATCTGCTTATAAACTTCCAGCGGGGCGGAGGGCATGGAAACCTGCACCCCCACCCGGCCGGCGGTGGTAACGGACAGGCCGTAAGCGTTTACAGCCTGGGCGCTTGAGACCGTAAAAGCATAAGCGTTCGCGGGAGAAGCGTAAACTATGGTAACGCTCGCCCCGTTAACCGCCAGATTGCCGGTCATGGTGTCGCCGGCTTTAAGCACGCGGGCGGCATCGGTACCGGACAAATTTGAAAGCATACTTCCGTCTCCCGCAAAAAACGGAGCGGTAACTCTTCCCGCGTTAACCTTAATGCCGGAAGACGTTTCAAGGCTGTACTGGGCCGCGCCGCCGGCGGTAAAAGTCCCGCTTGAGGCGGTAAGATTCTGACTGATATTGGCCAGCGGCGAATAGAACCCGCCCTGCGCCGTAACGCTGGCAGTGGCCAGGATATCGCCGCCCACGGTAAGCCGCGCAAGGTACGACAGGCTGCCAAGCGCCGTGTTGCCCGCCAGAACGGACAGAGCTGAACCGCCCACGGAAAAAGCCGCCCCTGTTACGGTCAGCGTAGAATTAGCCAGCGTAAGCTGGCCCGACATGGTGTCCCCGGCGGTTGACACTTTTGTGGGGTCCAGGGTTGTGAGATTATAAAGACCGCCTCCGTTGCCGTAATACCTGGCGCCGGCCGGCAGGTAAACGTTGGTGCTGATGGAGATCCCGCCGTAAAACGCCGCGGCCGCGGAGGAAATTTCCACGTTATCGAGCAGCTTTATCTTGGGCGCCTTAAGACCAAGCGGGGAAGTAACGGTAAAGCTGGACCCGGCAAGCGTCAGCTGGCCGGTCATCGTGTCTCCTGCTTTGGCGACTATGCCGCCAAGCATGGCTCCGTTGCCGTAATAAGAGCCGCCGTAAACCTGGCCAAGGCCGTTAACAT
>JAVHRY010000088.1:0-27650 GCA_036171915.1 Elusimicrobiales bacterium
TTCGGAGAGGAAGGGATTCGAACCCTTGATACCCTTACGAGTATACAGACTTTCCAGGTCTGCGCCTTCAACCGCTCGGCCACCTCTCCATCTTATACCGCACCCCGCATCCGCTGGGCTTCGCCGGGAGTTTACCTGCCGGGCGGTTTTATCATTCTAGGATATTTGGTAAGATGAACACAATGGAGAAAGATAAAAAGGCGGATAAAATAGAGGCAATAGCCACCAACCGCAAAGCCAGGCACGAATATTTTATAGAGACCACTTATGAGGCGGGGCTCTCTCTTGAAGGCCCCGAAGTAAAATCTCTGCGCCTTAAGCAGGCCACGCTCACCTCGGCTTTCGCCCGGGCGGAAAAAGACGGGCTATATCTCTACGGCCTGCACATAGCGCCTTACGCTTATAATACTACGACGGAAATAGATCCCGTCCGGACCCGCAAACTGCTGCTCCGGCGCCCGGAAATACGTAAACTTACAGGCGCCCTGGCGACTAAAGGCATGTCACTGGTGGCGCTTGAACTTTATTTCAAGAACGGCTGGGCTAAGGTGCTGCTTGGCCTGGCTAAGGGCAAGAAGTCGGCGGATAAGCACGAATCCATAAAAAAACGCGATATAGACAGAGAGATGCGCAGGGAATTTAAGGAAAAATTTAAAGGCTAAACAGCGGCCGTAAGCCGCCTGCCCCGTTAAAGAAGCAGAAAGCCCCCGGGAGTCCCGGGGGCTTTCTGCTTATGGCCCAGCCCTCTTGGCGCGGTTCAGAACCTGAACCCGGCGCTGGTGCTTACGAGCAGGCGGTCGTGCGTGTAGGCAACCCCCCCGGCAATATAGCCAAGCTTAAGCTTGGTTCTGAACCCGACAGTTAAACGCGGCTCCGCTACGGAGACTGTTTTGCCGTTAAGTGCGGGGTTATCCATAGCCTGCGCCTGCAGCTTGGTGAAGTCATAACCGGCGCTTATATACGGCGCCACTACCGGCACATTAAGCGAACAGGTTACCCCTGTGTTAAAGTGTATCGCGTTGAAATACCTGTGTACGGCCATATCCGCCATCCCCAGCAGCATAGCGTTGAAATGGTACTTCTCGTCCGAAACGTTCCAAAGGCCGTAGCGCAGCCCGCCGCCGGCCACCGCTACCCCGTCGTAGGCGCCGCCGCGCACGAACCCGTCTATACGGTAAGGCATGCCGATCTCGGCCTGCACAAAACCCAGGCCAAAAATATTATTAGGCTTAAGGGCGGTATTTCCATGGGAAGGATTAAACTGGGCTACCGCCCGCACACCCAGGTCAAAACCGGAAAAACCCAGCGGACGTGCGGTCTGGTTTGAGCCGGAACCAAGCAGCCCGCCCAGATCCCTCGCGAAGGGTTTAAACACATCCGCCCCGGCCGCCCGGAACCCGTCGTATTCCCCGGCGCGCGCGGCAACCGGCCCGGAAAACAGAACCAGTATAGAAAGAATTACAATATTACGCATTTTTTTCTCCTTAAAATCTATTCCGTCTTCTCGGCAGCACCGCCCAACACTTCCTTGATCGTAGTCAGGCCCAGCAGCACCTTCTCAAGGCCGTCCATCGCCAGGGTGCGCATGCCGTTTTTTATGGCGATATTCTTAACGGGGATGGCCGAAGGGTCCTTTAAAAGCTGTACGCGTATTTCCTCGTTAAGGATAAGCAGTTCGTGCATACCCACGCGGCCCTTGTAGCCGGTGGCTTTACAGGTGTCGCAGCCCTTGGCCCTGCAAATTTTGGCGCCGGCAGGCACTTTTACTTTATATGCCTCAAAAACAGCCAGCTCCGCGGCGGTAGGCACATCTTCGGTCTTGCAGTCCTTGCAAAGTCTGCGCGCCAGGCGCTGCGCCAGCACCGCCTTCATGGTATTGGCCACCACGAAGCGCGGCAGGCCCATCTGCGTGAGGCGCTCGAGCGCCGAAGGCGCGTCGTTGGTATGGATGGTGGAGAACACCAGGTGGCCGGTCATGGCGGCTTCCAGCGCGATGTGCGCCGTTTCCTCGTCGCGGATCTCGCCGACCATGATTACGTCGGGGTCGAGGCGCATGAAAGAGCGCAGCGCGGACGCGAAGTCGAATTTTTTGTCCGCGCCGAGCTTGACGTCGGGGTTCACCGGCACCTGCACTATGCCGTCTATGTTGTATTCCACGGGGTTTTCGGCGGTAATGATCTTGATGTCGGGGCGGTTGACATAATTGAGGCAGGCGTAAAGCGTGGTGGATTTACCCGAACCCGTCGGGCCGCAGACCAGCACCAGGCCGAAGTTCTTCTTGCCGCCGATACCCGCGAACTGCTCCAGCAGCTTTTTCTCCGTGTCGGGGAGGAACCCCATAATTTTGATATCCACGCGCACCGAAGCGCGGTCCAGGATACGCATAACGCAGGACTCGCCGTAGACCGTGGGCACCATCTCGACGCGGAACTCTATGGGGTTGCCCTTGGCGATGATCTGGATGCGGCCGCTCTGCGGGATGCGGCGCTCCGTGATGTTCATAGAATTCGTCATGATCTTGATCTTCGCGTTGATGGCCTGGCGGTAGGCCCACGGCACGGAAAAAGAGGCGGCGCGCAGCATGCCGTCCACGCGGTAGCGGACCGCCACTTTGGAATTCTTGCCGTTGGGGTCTTCAAAGGGCTCAATGTGGATGTCGGAAGCTTTTATGCTGAGCGCGCCTAATATTATGGCGTTGACCAGCTTTTCCACCTCGGGGGCGCTGGCATCTATGTCGCTGATGTCTTTTTTTTCGGCCTCGGCGGCCAGGGAGAAGCTTTCCTCTTCTCCGGGCTTATGCTCGGCCTGGGACTGGGCCACCGACTCCACCAGCTGCGCCACCTGCGCGCTGTCCTGCCTGCCGTAAACCTTATCCAGGACCTTCAGCACCCAGGGAGCCAGCGCAAGGTACGGCTTAACGTCAAAACCGGTGCGCAGGCCGATGTCTTCCACTATCAGGAAGTCGCGCGGATCGGACATGGCTAGGAACAAAGTGTTTTCCTGACGGGCGAAAGGCACGCAGAGCTGCTTGCGGGCTACCACCTCGGGCAGCAGCTGCACCACTTCCAGAGGCGCGTCCATTTTAGAAAGGTCGACGGCCTTAAAACCCCATTCGTCGGCAAGGACCTTCAGCAGCTGAAGCTCGGGCAAAAGCTTCTGCTCGATCAGCACCTGCTGGATGGGTTTGCTGTCGGATTTCGCGGTTTCTTCAGCGGCCTTGTACTGCGCTTCGGAAACAAGTTTATCCTCTATGAGGATTTCCCTCAAGTTCCGTTTTCTCTGAAGTCCTTTAGCTACTGGCATATCAACTAATCATTATAAATATATTGGCGGCGCTTTGCAATTTTAAGTGCGGGCATAATTCAATTCCGGAACTCAAGCCGGTCCCCTTCCGCAAGACGGCCGGCTGCCCGGCCGGACGGGAGTTCCAGCACGCCGCGCGCGCCGCTGACCCAGGGGGAGAAGCGCCAGGGCCTGAAGTTCTCCAGAACGCGCAGCACCCGTCCCTCCCGGTCCAGGAAAACCGCGTCTATCGGGAAGCTCATAAAACACATATGTATCATCGCGCAGGGCTCAAGCCAAAGCCCCTCTTCCTCCCCGAGAGAGCGCCGGGGAATAAGGCCGAAAAGCCTGGCGGCGAACGTATCCGCGCGAGCGGCAGCAGAACTTACCGGAGAGTTCGTAGTTTGATTAAAAACCTTCATTCATAATTCCCCTGCCAAAAGCTATTTACGACTGCCTACCTGGGATTTACACCGCTATCTTATCAGCGCCAGTTTGCCTACGGCGGAATCTTTATCGGTCTTGATCCGGAATATGTAAACACCGCTGGCCACGGCGGCGCCGGCCTCGTTGCGGCCGTCCCAGGCCGCGGAGTCCAGCTTTTTTACCAGCTCGCCTTCCGCAGTATATACCTTCACCTCTACGCCGGAGCCAAGCAGCCTGTCCGGTATGGAAAAAGTGGCCAGGCGCTGGGTCTTAGGCCTGAAAGGGTTGGGATAAGCCACGGCTTTGCTGGTGCCGGCGAACTGGCTTGAGCCGGTTACGGCAAGGCGCATGGCCTTAAGCGCGTTTATGCGCCCCCAGCCGAAATCCCAGTCCGGGCCGGGAGTCCCCAGATCGTCGGCGGAATCTTTCATATAGCCCCAGATATCGGCAGCTCCCTTCCCTGGTTTTGCCGACCAGAGCAGAGCGGCGAGGCCCGCGGCCATAGGCGAAGAGAACGAGGTGCCGGAAGCGTAAACGTAGCCATCCGCCAGATCTGTAGTGTAAACATCCACTCCGGGGGCGGTAATTCCATCAGCCAGCATCTCCGTTCCGGTATTGGAGAACGAGGCAAGGCGGGCCAGGGAGTCCGTGGCGCCCACGGCATGCACCCCGGCGCAGTTGGCGGGAGAATCTATAACGCCCAGCCCGTCGTTGCCTGCGGCGGCGAATAAAAGAAGCCCCTTGCTTACAGCCGCAGTTACAGCCGTCTGCAGGCCGTTAGGACATCCGCCGGGCTGGCCCAGGCTGATATTAACGACTATTTTTCCCAGCCCGGCGCTATCCTGGAACGGGATAATATCATTTATTGCCGCAGCGATCGCGGACTGCGTTGTGCCGCAGGTATTTGTATACCGATTACAGTCGTGAGCAGCGGAACAGCAGTTTATATCGCAGTCCGAATCTGAAAAGACCTTAAGAGAGATCAGGTTGGCCCCCCATGAGATACCGGCAATACCGGCAGAATTATCGGAGGAGGCGGCGGCTGCCCCGGCTGCGTGCGTCGCATGGTTGCAGGCGGGGGTCGGAGGATCATCGTAAGAGGAAACCGGAAGACTTTCCGGGGTAAACGCCCTGCTGGTGGTACTGGAAAGTTTAACTTTAAGTTCGGAATTGTGGCCGTCTATGCCGGTGTCTATAAAAGCTATCGTGGTACGGCTGGAAAACCCGGTCTCGTACTCCCAGGCGCCGAAAGCCTGCACCTGGGCCAGCGCGTACTGCCGGCCGACGAAAGGATCGTTCGGGATCTTTGCGGCCCTGTAAACGCCGTTGGGCTCCGCCCATTCCACCTGCGGCATGCTTCTAAGCGCCTGCAAGCCGGAAGCCACGCTCAACCCGGAGGGAAGCCCGACCACGGACCAATTGAACCTCTCGAAGTTGACAAGAATTTTAAAGCCGGAAGGCTCAAGCAACGACGCGTACGTCGACGAAGAGACGCCGGTCTTGAAACGTACTACCGCGGAACCGCTGGCGACCTCCTGGTAGGAGGCTGTTCCCGACGCCGGAGAAAACCGCGCCAGGCGCTCTATTTTAAGGGCATGCGCGCGGCCGGCCGGCGCAAGGACAACCAGGCAGCCCAGCCAGGCGGCCGCGCGGCGCGGGAACCTCATTACTTGTTTTTCTTTGCCCAGGCCGCGATCACGGCGGACTCTACCGCGCTCTTAAAAGCGGGCTCGTTAAAAACCAGCTCGTCGGGGAAAGCCACCCAGAAAGTGCCCGGCTCTTTTGAGGAGACCATAACCCCGGCCACCACCAGCAGCTCGCCGTCGAAGGAAATCTCGGCGTTGGCCACGCGCGCCTTTGATTTAAGCGGCTTAAACGCCTCTATCTTGAATTTCGGCGCGGCAGGGACTTTTGCCGGCTTTACAAAGCCGTTCTTAAAACAGGCCTCGATCTTTAAATAAAGTTTCTTCGAAAGCAGTTTAACGTCGGAAAACGTCTTCCCCTTGCTCTCGGTAACCGGCATTACCACCGCTCCCTTTTCATAGGCCACGCCGGTAACCGTAACCGAGGAAAAAGTAAAATCGCCCTTCGTCAGGCCTTTTACCGCCGCAGGGCTTACGGCGGTTATTTCCAGGGCCGAAGCCGCCGCCTGGAATGCCAGGCACAACGCCAGAACTTCAATGAGCTTTTTCATTTATCCTCCTTACTATCGCCACCAGATCGTGAATGTCGTCCAGCTCGTAGTCAGCGCCGGATATTTTAGTGTCGAACTCGTTGCCGTACTTGGCCCAGGCGGTCTTCATGCCGAGAGCGTTGGCCCCCTTCACGTCGCGCTCGGCCCAGTCGCCCACCATTATGGCGCTCGCCGGCTCCACGCCCATAAGTCCCAGGATCTTCTTAAAGGGCTTGGGGGAAGGCTTTTTCTCCCCGGTATCGTCAAAAGTCACCACGTGCTCGAAGTAATGGTGCAGCCCCAGGCCGACTATGCGCAGCCACACGCTGAGGCGCGGCGCGTCCGAAACCACCCCCATGCGCACGCCGCTCTTAAGCAGGTCGGTGAGCGTCATGTTCACGTGCGGGTAGAGCGTCATGCGCCCCTCTTTGGCGCGCTTATAACCTATTATCCCGGCGGCGAGTATCTTGTAATCTATCTGGCCGAATTCTTTAGTGAGCACCTTGTCGAAGATATTCTGGTCCTCTATGCCTTCGGCCCAGTAGACCTTGAATATTTTTTCCACCATTTCTATCTTCGGCAAAGCCAGGCCCGCGTCTATCATGGCGTCCACGGCGGCGTCCACGGCGGCGCGTTTCATGCGCATGAAGTCCATCAGCGTATTATCGATATCGAAAATAACGGCCTTGATCATAATTTATGGAGAGCAGGACAGCGGAGCGGCCCAAGCCCGGCCGCGCCGCTACTTTACTTTCGGCTCCGTATACCGTTCGACATATTCCATGGTGCGGGTGTCCACGCGCACCTTGTCCCCCTCTTTAATGAACATCGGGACCTTTATTTCCAGCCCCGTGGAAACTTTGGCGAACTTCAGCGTGTTGGAAACGGTATCGCCCCTGACGCCGTCTACGGTCTCGGTTATTTCCATTATGAGGTTGGCGGGCAGTTTGATGTTAAAGAACACCCCGTTCAGATAAAGCCCTTCCACCTGCATATTCTCCGTCATAAAAGGAAGGCTCGCCTTTATTTTCTCAGCCGGCAGGCCCGCCTGCTCGTAATTCTCGTTATCCATGAAATAAGCCATGCCGCCGTCGCTGTAGACGTAAGTCTTCTGCCGCTTTTCTATCATCACGTCTTTGAATTTATCTTCGGGGCGGTAGGCGGTCTCTATTATGGACCCGGTCTCCACGTTGAGCAGCTTTACGCGCACCACAGCGCGGGCCTGCGATTTGCGGTGATGCTGGAAGGTGATAACCTCCACGGTCTGGCCGTTCTCGTTGATGAACATCGTTCCTTCTTTGAATTGAGTTGCAAGTATCATGTGTGTCTCCTTAGGTAGTCTAAAGTCTGAGAGTCCTGGACCTGAACTACAAGATCCGGAAGTCTGAAACCAAATTTTCAAGCCGCCGGCCGCTTAAGTCAAGACTGCGGCCGGCCGGCCTGGTAAGCCATCACTTTAAGCGCCAGGATCCGTTTTTCCATGGGCGGGTGGGTGGCCAGCAGGTCCGCGGTAAAGCCGATTTTATCCTCTATAAGGCTGCCGCGCGGGTCCGTTATGCACATGTGCGCCACGCCGTTATTTATGGCGTTGGTCGGCATTACTGCCGCGCGTATCTTTTCAAGGGCGGACACCAGCGCCAGGGGGTTGCGGGTAAGCTCCGCGCCGCTGGCGTCGGCAAGGTACTCGCGCTGCCGGGAAACAGCCATGGCCAGCAGCCGTGACAGGAGAGGCGCCAGTATTACCAGCACTATCCAGACCACGAACAGAACTATAACAAGGACCCCGCCGCCGCGCTTTGAAGAGCCGCCGGAAGAAGAGGCCACCGAACCGCCGCGGCGGCCGAACCGCATGCTGCGCCCGGCAAAGTCGCTAAGCAGCGCTATGGCGCCGATCAGGGCGGCCATCACCGTCATCAGGCGGATATCGTAGTTACGGACGTGGCTCATTTCGTGGGCCACCACGCCCTGCAGCTCCTCGCGGTTAAGGGAGCCGAGCAGGCCCTCGGTTACCGCGATGACGGAATTCGCCGGGTTCATGCCTGTGGCAAAAGCGTTAAGGTCAGGATCGGGCACTATATAGGCCGCCGGCACGGGAAGGCCGGCGGAGGTGGCCATCTCCTCTACCACGTTAATGAACTGCCTCTCTTTTTCCACGGAAGGGACCGCCCGCCTGGCCATAGTGGATTTCAGCACCATGCTGGTGCCGTTCAACATACTGTTTGCCGCCATGCCCAGGCCCGCCAGCAGGGAAATTATGGTGCCGAAAGGTATTTTGGAAGCCGCGGAGGAAGGCTGCGCTTCGTAATAGCCGGCGGAATTCCACAGATACTGCGGTTTGGAGGACGGCGCGAAATTCAGGTAAAAATAGTCGAAACCGAGCCCGATTGCCAGGAAAAAAGCCACGAACAGGGCCATGATGGCCGCTGTCATACGACGGTTAGAAGCCTGCTGTTCGTAGATATTCATGGGGCTGAAAAGTAGAAGCACGGGCCGGGCAAAGGAGAAAAAACTTTCCGCCTTGACGCCAGGCCCGCACCTTTACCTGCCGTTTACACCGCCAGGTTAACCTTGGGAGTTTCCCTTTCAGGGGAATCAGCGGGGAGTTCCCAGAGCGTGGAAGGAGAAAAGCCCAGCATGGCGGCGAACAGGTTAGTGGGGAATACCTGCTGTCTGGTATTAAACTTGGTAACCACGTCGTTGTAGAACTGGCGGGAGAAGCCTATCTGGTTCTCGGTGTGGGTCAGTTCCTCCATCAGCGTTTTTACGGATTCGTTAGCCTTAAGGTTAGGATAATTTTCAGATATGGCCATAAGGCGGCCCAGCGCCTGGGTAAGCATGCCCTCTTTAGCCATCACGTCGCCCATGTTCCCGCCCTGCCCGGCCGAGACCGCTGCCGCGCGCGCCTGCACTACGCGCTCCAGGGTCTCTTTTTCGAATTTCATCTCACCCTTTACCGATTCAATCAGGTTAGGGATAAGGTCATGTCGTCTTTTTAGCTGCACGTCTATCTGGCGGAACGCGTTAGCCACCTGGTTGCGCAGCTGCACCAGGCCGTTGAATACGACCACCGCTCCGGCGCCAAGCACCAGCAGTATTATCACCAATATTGTCATTTTTCCTCCTGTTTGCAGCGACTCCCGGGTAAAGGTACGGGGGAAACAGATAGAACTTCTTACTGTAACCCGTAAACCTTCACCTGGTCTTAGTAAGTATCTCGCAGCCGGTTTTAGTAACCAGCACCGAATCCTCAATGCGAACCCCGAACTTCCCGTGCAGGTAGATGCCGGGCTCAACGGTAACGGCCATTCCCCCGCGCAGCATGGCTTCGAACCTGGTGTTAAGCCTGGGGAATTCGTGTATCTCCAGTCCCACGCCGTGGCCGGTGCCGTGGATGAAATACTGGCCGTAGCCGGCGTCGGCTATCACGCCGCGGCAGGCGGCGTCCACGTCCTTCGCTTTAACGCCGGCGCGGACCTTGGCCAGGCCGGCTTTCTGCGAGGCGGCGACGATGGCGTAAACTTTTTTGAATTCTTCCGTGGGCTTGCCGTGGAAAAAAGTGCGGGTAATATCGGAGCAGTAGTGCCCGTAAACGCAGCCGTAATCCAGAAGCACGGCCTCGTTGTTCTTCAGGCGGCGTTCGGAAGTCTCGTGGTGGGGCATGGCGGAGTCGGGCCCGAAACCGACTATCAGGTTGAAGGAGGGGCCCTTGGCACCCATAGCCTGCATCGCGTCCTCAAGCTGCCGCGAGACGGAGCTCTCCGTGCAGCCGGTCTTTATGCGCGGCTTTACTATGCCGAAAGCCTTGGCCGCTATATGGCAGGATCTACGCAGGGTGTCTATCTCCTCCCCTTCTTTAACCGCCCTGAGCGCGCCGGTCAGGCCGGAATGCTCAAGGACGCCGCCCTTTCTCCAGGCGGTACCGCGGGCATAGGTTTCAGCCTCCGGCTCAAAAGCGGCATGTTTCAATTTAAGTTCCTTCACACGGGCCAGGGCCGCGTCCTCCGCGTTCCCGTCCGCGGGAACGGCGGCGGCAAAATCTATCTTGGAACGGAACTGCTCCACGAACATCTTTGGCATGAACACGCTGGCCCCGGAGCGCGTAACGAGCAGGGCACAGTCGTCCAGGTAAAAGCCGGTGAAGAAACCTATCTCAAGAGTGCGCCCCATAAGCAGGGCGTCAAGCTTGTGCTGCTTGAGCATATACTGCAAATCTTTAATACGCTTCGCATGGATAGTCATTATTGGCACCCCGAAATAACAGCGCGACCGGATAGGCGGCATAAAACAGCCGCGTAATTGTAATTATACTATATCTTTGGGCCGCGGCCGGGAAATACGCGCGGAGCCGTTATTTTTGCAGTTCCGCGGCAAGGGCGGCAAAGCCTTCAAGCGGGATTTCCTGCGCGCGCGCGGCCGGCTTAAACCCGTATTTGGCCAGGGCCGCCGCGGCGGCTGTTTTTTCAATACCGCAGAGGGATAAAGAATTCACCAGGGTCTTTCTGCGGTGCGCGAACGCTTTTTTGGCGAACGCCTTGAATCTTCTTTCTTCGGCGGCGTCATGAAAAAAAACTTTCGGCCGGAACAAGAGAACGGAAGAATCCACCGCCGGCACCGGTCTGAAACTTTCGGCCTTAATATCCATCACAAGCTCAGCCGCGGCTCTTGAAGCTGTCAGCAGGGAAAGGTACCCGTAGTCGCTCCCCCCGGAAACCGCCAGTATTTTACGCGCCACCTCGCGCTGGAACATAAAGACCGCCACGGAGAACCCCCCGAAAAACAGCGTTTTTTCGAGTATGGGAGTTGAACATTCGTAAGGCAGGTTACCGATAAACGCCGTGCGGCCGGGGCCCGCCGACAGGGTCAGGTCAAGTTTAAGGAAATCACCGGTTACCAGCTTTAGGCCTTTAAATTTACGTTCCAGGGCCGGGACCAGGGAGGCGTCTATTTCAACGGCCGTCATGCGGCCTTGGTATTTAGGGAAAAGGCAGGCGGTCAGCGCCCCGCCCCCGGGGCCGATCTCTATCAGCTGGTCAAACTTTTCATGATCGAGCGCGCGGGCGATGCGGGCGCAAATGGCGTTGTCAGCTAAAAAGACCTGGCTGTATTTAGGCATAAACAGTTTCAGCGCCCCAGGCTACCCGCCCAGCGTTTCCAGCTTCAGCCTGATCTCCTCCCCCAGCTTCCAGACATCCCCGGCGCCCAGCGTTAAAAAGACATCCCCCGGCCTAAGTTCCTTCATGGTTTCCAGCGTGCCGGGAAAAGCGGAAGCCGGCGCCCCGCTGCGCAGAAGGCTGCGAAGTATAAGGCCGGAATCCACTCCGGGCAGCGGCTTTTCCCCCGCGGAATAAACCGGGGCGACGTAAACCCTGGCGGCGCCGCCGAAAGCCAGGCCGAACTCTTTATAAAGCCGCTTCGTGCGGCTGTAGCGGTGCGGCTGGAACAAGACCACCAGGCGCCTGCCCGGGAACAGCCCGCGCGCGGCCTCAAGCGTCGCCCTTACTTCCGTAGGATGGTGGCCGTAATCGTCCACGAACTCTATCCCGGCCGCGCGGCCTAGCCTGTCCATGCGCCGCTTTACCCCTTTAAATCCCCGCAGCCCGGCCGCCAATTTTTTAAAATCAAACCCCAGATAGCAGCCTGCCGCCAGCGCCAGCAGGGAATTGCGCACGTTATGCGCTCCCCCGAGGCTAAGGCGCACGCGCCCCTGCTCTTTTCGCCGGAAAAAAGCCCGGTATGAAACGCCTTCTCTTGAGAACTCGACGCCGCGGGCGGTCCAATCCGCGCCGGCCCCGAGGCCGCAGGTGGTCAGCGGGGCTTTAAGCCCGGGCAGGATAGCCCTTACCCCGGGGTCGTCCAGGCAGACCACGGCCTGCCCGTAAAACGGCAGGCGCTCGAGATGCCGCTTAAAAGCCAGCCTGAGATTGCCTATGCTCTTATAGTGATCAAGGTGGTCCGCATCTATATTGGTCAGGCAGGCCACCAGCGGCGAGAAATACAGGAAAGACCCGTCGGATTCGTCGGCTTCGGCAACAAGATATTCGCCCCCGCCCAGTTTAAGGTTGGAGCCCGCACCCTTTATTATGCCGCCCACTACCGCCGTGGCGTCCGCGCCGGCCGCCTCAAGCGCCGCCGCCATCATGGAAGTAGTGGTGGTTTTCCCGTGCGTGCCGGCCACCGTGACCGTTTTTTTAATTTCAGCCAGTTTTGAAAGCATCAAGGCCCGCTGCACCACGGCGAGCCCGAGCCGGACGGCCGCTTTAATTTCCGGGTTGTCAGGCTTTATCGCGGAACTGACCACCACGATATCGGGGCTTCCCAGCGCCCCGGCGCAATGCCCTATAGTTACCCGCGCCCCCTCCCGCGAAAGCGCCTTTGTGATCTCGGATTCCCGGGCGTCGGAACCTGAAACCCGGTAGCCAAGGCCGAGCATCAGCCGCGCAAGGCCGCTCATGCCTATCCCGCCTATCCCTATAAAATGCGCCTTTTTTATTCCGTCAAGCTGAAAATCAGAAGCGTAATTCATGAAATTTTCTCCATCCGGCTTACAAGCCCGTCCAGCCAGTTCTCCGAAGCCGCCACGGCCCCGGCCCAGTTTTCGGGCGACAGTTCAATTATAACAGTATCCGGCATTTTAGCGAAAGCGTTTTCAAAAACCAGCGCGCCACGCCGGTAAAACACCACGCAGGGCAGGCCGGAGAACAGCAGCCCCGTAGCGCGCCCGGTAAAGCTCTCCGACAGGGTGGCCATAGGGCCAAGTTCGTCAAAGAGCAGGACCCTGCCGGCCGCGGCACCCGCCTCAAGCGCGGCAATGGCCGTGGTTTCAAGAACGGCCAGGTTAACTCCGTACTTATTAAAACAGACCGGCGAACGCAGCTTCTTTGAGGCCAGCGTAACGCGCCGCCCCCCCAAGGCTTCAAGCTCAAAACCCTCGCGGCCGCTCCCGGAGCGGATCTCAAAAGTGCGGAACCCCGCCAGCCAACGCCCGTAAACGGAACAAAGCCTGGCGGACATACGCTCCTTTAAGCGGCAGTCTTTAAAACTGAAGACAAGCCGTGAACATGCCGACAGGTCCGGCGCCCGGCTCATTTTTTTCCCCCCAGCCACTCGCGGTTGGACAGAGCCGTTTTATTAGCGGGCTCAAGCCTGAGCGCCTCAAGGCATTGCGCGAGGGCTTTTTCCTCCGCGCCGGCCTCGACCCAGGCCGCGCTGCGCCCCAGCGCCGCCTGCGCGCTGCCGCCGGAAAACTCAGCCAGGGCGCCCTCCGGCTCGCCCAACAGCAGATAGCCGAGCCCCCTGAGCAGCTTCAGGTCCGGGTCGGCGCCGGCGTCCTGCATTTCTTCCAGCGCCTCGGACGCGTTGTCCAGCCAGTTGTCGCCCATTACCCAAAGCCCCATGTCGTTTCCCACGTCGCGCGGCTTATACAGCGCCTTGCTCTTTTTGTCGCCCCGGGACGCGGAAGACGGCCCGGTCTCTATATTGAAATTGAGGCGGACATCGTTACCGGCGGAGACGCCCTTAAGCAGCTTTTCGGTTTCGCCGGAAATTTTTTCCATTCTTACAGCCCTATCCTCCGCGGAGGAAGCCGGCAGGAAATATTCGCGCTTGGTGTAGTTCACTTTCGGCTTCCTTAAAGCGTTCCCCAGCTGCCCGGCCATTTTCTCGCCGCGGCCCCCGGGCGCGAGCGCGGCCTTGGGAGTTTCCAGAAGCTCCACGACCACGCGGGCTTCGGTTCCTGGCGGCACTTTGCTCAGGGCGGACAGAAGCGGGCTCCGGCGGTCTTGCGGGGCCGCGTCGCCTTTGGCTCCGCCGGCGTAAGCCAGGTCCATCGAGATGCCGCCCTTGTCGTTGGCGGGAGCGAGCAGGAACGCCCCGTCCAGCGCTTTTTTAATTTCGCCGCCGCGCCCGGCTTTGCGCAGGGCCCAGCCCAGGCGGAACCTGGCCACAGAATCTCCCGGTTTCAAAGACAGCGCCCTGCGGTAAAGTTTTATGGCTTCCGGCAGGAAACCGTCGCGCTCGCGGAGCACCGCCAGTTCAAGCACCGCGTCTTCATAGCCGGGCAAAAGAGAAACGGCTTTTTCAAGCTGAAGCGCGGCCTGGTCGTAACGGCCCAGCCGGGAATAGAACATTCCCAGCTGGTAGCGGTACAGCGGGTTTGACGGGTCCAGCGCGGCGGCGACGCGGAAATAATCCAACGCCTTGCCGGTATTCCCAAGCGCCTGGTAAACCGAGCCAGCGTTCATTTTAACGTCGGCGCGGGACTGGTCCAGGCGCTCGGACGAGAGAAAATCCGAAAGGGCTTCCTGGTACATTCCGGCGCGCGCCCTTACTATCCCCCTGAGCTGGAAAGCCATGGAGTTGGCGGGATCAAGCCGCAGCGCCTCCTCGAACTCGTCCGAGGCTTTGTCCGGCTCTCCCAGCCAATACAGCGCCGAGCCGTACAGCAGGTGCGGCCAGGGATTTTCCGGGGCCTTCTGGGCGGCTTTAAAGAACTCGTCCGCGGCGGCCGCGTAATTTTCCTCCCCCATCAGGGAGTAGCCGCGTTTAAGGTTGACCGCGCTCTGTTCCTCCATAATGCGGTCCCAGACTGTTTTTGAAGCCGCCGGCGACGGGACGCAGAGAACCGGCCCGCAGTCAAAGGAGAGGCACGCCGCGGCAAGCATAAGGGCAAGCCCATAACGCTTCATATATATAGGAATTATATTAATTACAGGGGCGCAAAAATGGACCGGCCGTTATTTTCTGCCCACGACTATCTGGCGGGGGGCGCTGAATTTACCCTCAAAACCCAGCAGGTCCACCAGGGCCACCCGCATGTAGTAATTGCCGGGAGGCAGCAGGTCGTTAAGGTCTATGTTTTCGAAAGCGTCATATTGTTTATCCACCAGGGACATGGTAAAAGCCTGGTCTTTGGCGACCTGCAGGTGGTAGCTTTGCACCGGGTTGGCGACAGAGATCATCTTTACTATTTCGTTGGCGTCTATATTCTTGTCGTTGACATCCCCGGGCACCGGGATATTCTTGGTCAGGTCCCCGCCCTTGGGCCCCGGCACGTGAACTCCGGCGGGAACGGCCACCTTCTTCAAATTGAGCGAGACCAGGCCGCCCTCACTGCTGAGTTTGGCGGTGCCGGAGGCTTCAAGTTTGGTGGAGGACAAGGCCAGCTCCGGCAGCGGCGGCATTTTTACCGGGTCGGAGGGCTGCATATCCATTTTAACTTCCGCCGCGAACCCGGCCTGCACCTCCACGGTCTTGCCCTGCGCCTCGACATCCGCTTTCCCCTTGTAGACCTGTACCAGCGTGGTCAGGTCCTCTTTAAGCCTGGCCCCGAATTCGGTGTCTTTGGTCTTGGGCGTTATCCGCGCGGAGGCGGTAACTACCCGCGACCTCATCCCCCGCATTTCACCGGCCAGCAGTTCCACATCGGTATTCTTCTTGCCCGGGGGCCGCAGCACAGCTATCGAATTGGGATAGAGGTTCAGTATCTCGCCGCTATAGAATTTCACGTCCGCGCGGGCGTTGGTGCGCGTGCGCAGGGTATCGCTCTTGAAGAGGTCCATCTTCATGGCCACGCCGGCCCAATCCGGCGTACCCGGCCTGCGCAGCAGCACCTCGTTCAGAAAATAGACCAGCTTTGCGGCGCGGTACTGTTCCTTGACCAGCCGCACAGGCACTTTAAGCGGCATGCCCGGCAGCGCTATTGACGGGTCGGAGGAGGGCAGCTTGTTATATTTAAGGAGTTCGTTCCACTTGGCGGGGTCTTTAAGGTAAGTGTTGGAAATGCTCCAAAGCGTGTCTCCGGGGCGGACCACTACGGTCTGCAGCTCTTCGGCGCGCGCGGTCCCGGCAAGCGGGGCGGCGAGGCAGGCGGCCAGCAGCAGGGCCCTCAAGCGGCCCCCGGTCCGGAGACCTTGCCCTGGATATCCTTGGTCAGGCCTTCCGGGAAAGAGAAAACGAATTTGGCGCCTTTACCGGGCTCGGATTCAGCCCAGATCTTCCCCTGGTGGGCGGCGGCCACGTACTTGCAAATAGTAAGCCCCAGGCCCGTGCCGCCGGCCTTTTGCCCTTTAACCTGCTCGAATTTTTCAAAGACCTTGGACAGGTACTCCGCCGGTATGCCGTCGCCGGTGTCCCGCACCCACCCGGTAAAAACTTTCCCGTCGGACTGCATGCCGGCGGTTATTACGCCGTTCTCCGGGGTGAATTTTATGGCGTTGCCTATAAGGTTGGTGAACATCCGTTCCATAAGCCCGGCGTCGGCTTTTACGGTCAGCACGGCCGGGCCCTCGATTTCAAAGCGGATGTGCTTGCGCTGGCCGAGGGATTCCATCAGCTCTATTACCCTCGCGGCCACCTCGCGCATATTTACCGGCGCTATCTGTATTTCCATCTTGCCCGCCTCCATCTTGGCCACATCAAGGATATTATTTATCATGCCGAGCAGCCGGAATGAAGCGCGGTCTATGGAAATAAGCATTTTCTTCTGGGCCTCGTTCACCGGCCCCGGGATCTCTTTTATCATGAACTCGACGAACCCCTTGATGGCTCCCATGGGGTTGCGCAGATCATGTGTGATGGAGTGCAGGAACTCGTCTTTTATGCGGGCCAGCTCCTTGTCCAGGGTTATGTCGTAAAAAGCCACAAGCCTGCCGAACGGGGCCTCCCGGCCGGGAGCGGTTATGGGAACGGAGAGGCATTTAAAAAAGCGGTGAGAATGCTCCAGCGCCACTTCTATCTCCCTGAAATAATTTTCCTTGCGGCTTTCAAACACGTCGCTGACGGCGCTGCTCACCGACCCGGGGCTTAGCAGCCCCGACAGCGGCCGCCCCTCCACCGGAACGTCCGTTCCCAGCCCAAGCACCGACCGGGCCATGCGGTTGGCAACCTGTACCCGGCCCTCCATATCGGTCATTACCATGCCGTCCTCGGTGGAAAAAAGTATAGCCTCGGTGTTTTTCTGCTCCCGGATAATGCGGTCCACCTGCATGTCGGAATATTTTTTAAGCTGGGCGACCATCTTGTTGAAGGTCTCGGCCAGGTCCCGGAGCTCGTCGGTGGTCTCCACTTCCGCCAGGCGCGAAAAATCCCCCTCCGCCACATATTCGGCAGCGCGGGTAAGCGCGGTAATGGGCCTTGTGAGGCTGCGGCTGAAGACCCAGGCGGCGGCCAGCGCCAACACGAGGAACAGTATAACGGCGTATACGGCCTGCCGCCGCATGAAGAGCGCGTAGCGGTAGGCGCCTTCCTGCGGCTGGCTCACGACAACGGCCCCGCCGAGCTGCGCGATGGGCGCGTAGGCGCCCAGCATAGCGCGCCCCCCGGCGTCCAGGAATTCCGCGGAGCCGGAAGAAAGGGATTTTACCGCGTCCTGTGAAATGCGCCAGCCGGCGGCGGCTTCGGCGGTCCGGGCGCTAACCCCGGCGGGCCAGGCGATGGGTTTGCCCGCGGCGTCAAGTATCAGCGGGAACCCTTCGGCCCCCACCATCTTAAGGTCCAGGGAATCTATAAAGCCGGCCAGGTCCAGCTCCGCGCGGAACACCATGTCCTTGCCGAAAGGGTAATAAAATACCGCCAGCCTCTTCCCGGCGTCCACGGCTACGGAGCGGCGTCCCCGCCTGGCGTCAAGGTAACCGGCGGCCGACGGATATTTTTTCAGGCTGGCGTCCGCTTTCCCGAAAGGCGAAAGGACTTTAACAAGTTCCGCCCCGCCCGAGGAAAGCACCGAGATCTCCTTGATTTCGCTCCGGGTTTCAAGCAGGGTGGAAAGCAGTATCTGCTTGTTTTCCCAGTCCATCCGGGCCATGGCGCCCATGGCCGAACGCAGTGCCAGGTCCGCGCTTGTAACGTAGGAACTAAAATCCGAGGACAGCTTGTCCGCGGCGGTAAGGTGCAGTTCAAGTATGGCGGTGCGCACCCCCAGCTGGCCCAGGCTGATAAGGCGCAGCCCCAGCAGCGCCAGCGGCAGCACTGAAACCAGCACCAGCACGGCGGCGAATTTGTGTAGAAGCCTTATTTTCATAAACTCACGCGCGTTATTATAGCATTACTTGTTTTACCGCGTTCTTCACAGGAGCGCCCGGATGTGCGGTAATATTAATTCAAGCGCCTTGGCCCTGTGGCTGAGCGAATTCTTCTCCTCCGTGGTAATTTCGGCAAGCGTCTTGAACAAGCCCGCAATTTCGAAGAGCGGGTCGTAGCCGAAACCGCCGCCGCCCCTGGGAGCCGCGGTTATACGGCCCTCGAGCGCGCCCCTGGACAGGAAGTTCTCCCCGGCGGGTGACACCAGCGCCGCCGCGCAGGCGAAGCGCGCCGTGCGTCTTTCCGGCGGCAAACCGGCCAGGGCAGCCAGGAGCCTGGCGTTATTGGCGGCATAGGACGCCGCGGGACCGGCGTAGCGCGCGGACAATACTCCCGGCGCGCCGCAAAGCGCGTCCACTTCAAGCCCAGTATCGTCCGCCAGCGCCCAAAGGCCGGTAAACCTGGCGGCTGACGCCGCTTTTTTAAGCGCGTTAGCCTCAAGCGTTTCGCCGTCTTCAACGGCGGGGCGGGCCCCGGGAAATGCGCCCAGAGCCTTAAATTTTACCGGAAGCTCCGGCAGGACCGCCAGGATCTCGGCAAGTTTGTGCGCGTTGAAAGTGGCGACCACAATGATCTTTTCCATAAGAAACGGCGGTAAATGCCCGAAAAATGTAATAAAATATAACCGTGGCAGAAGACGCTTTGAATTCTAACATTTTTAATAACGGCCAAGCTTCGTTCCTTAAAGCCCTGCCCGGGTTTTCCGCGGTAGCGGAACTGGCGCTGCCTGTAACCCCGGCCCGGGCCGGCTCAGCTGTTTTCTATACTTTAAAACCGGTTACCGAAAGCGGAAAAAGTTTCCTCCCGGTATTTTCCGGCCCGGCGCTTCCTGAAACCCCCTTTATCAAACGCCCCCTTCGGGATGCCGCCGTAATGCTTTTCAACTCACCCGGGCAATACAGCTTCATTTTCAATCCGCGGAACGCCCGGCCCGAAGCGCCGCTGACAGCCTCGAAGCGGGATATGTCCCTGCTGGCCGGCTTCGCGGATTCCGGCGGACGCGCGGCGCAGGATTCCGGGCGGCTGGCCGCGGGAGAATTTTCCCTGGGCAAGCTGCACTCCGCGCATTATTTATATACCCTGGCCGCCGGTCTTAACCGGTCTTCGGGCTTGCGTTTTTCCCTGGCTTCGGTGCTTATAGAGCTGGGCCTTTTACAGGAGGCTTACGACGGACTTAAGACCGACAGGAACCCGGAAGCCCTTTTAAGCCTGGCTATTATCTACCGGAAAACCGGCAACCACGCCGCAGCCCGGAAATTTCTGGCAGAAATAGGCCCCGGCACTCCGCTGGAAGACAGGAAAGCGGCGGAAGCGGCCTGGCTGGACCTTGAAACTGGAAAAGAAGAAGAGGCGTACAAAGAGTTCAAGCGCCTTTCAGCCTCGGCCTATGACAAGGCGGAAGCGCTTTCGGGCCTGGGGGAAGTTTTATCCAGGGCCGCTTTCCGGACAAAAGACAGGGGGCGAATAGCAGAGGCCCAGGCGGCTTTAAACTCGGCTCTTGTAACCCCCTCTCCGGAGTCAGGGCGCATATTCATGCAGCTCGGCAGTCTTTATTTCCGCTCCGGAGATCCGGCCAGGGCGGTGGAAGCCTACAGGAAAGCAGAGGCCTCCATGCCTTCTATTGAGGTCCTGGCAAACTTGGTTATGGCGCTTCTTAAAACAGGCAGGCAGGCTGAAGCCGCCGCCGTTACGCTGCGCATAGCCCTTACGGATATGACCGTCACCGCACGCCTCACGGGGAATTTTCCGCAGGAGAAACTCTCTGAGCTGTTCCCGCCCCCCCGGCCCGAGGCCGCGGCCAGCCAGCCTGCTCCGAAAAATATCCAGCCCCCGCCGCTTCAGGCCGCGGCACCCCTCACTCCAGCCGCGGTAACGCAGCCCCGCGCCCCGACGGGCGCCGAGGCCTCCCTTTCGCCCGCCCGGCCGCAGTCGCCCGCCCCCTCCATTTCACCCGGCCGGAGGGGAATGAGTACCCCGCCCGGAACCGGCTGGGGACAGCTTGAAACTTTAAGCGATGCGATGTCGGCGGCGCAGCCGCCGAGCGAGGATGAAAGCCGCAAGGATAATTTCATCTCGCGGGCCTTCAGGCTGGCCTCGACGATGGAAGACGAGCTGGGCCGTAAAGTATATTATAACCTGGACGGCCTGGAAGAAGTTGAAAAAAGGCTCAGGCTGGCTTTTATAAAATCAAAAGAAAACCCGCAGGCCAACCTTGATATAGTCAGGGATTGCGCCGCTTTCCTTTGTTATTTCCTGCAGGAACGCCACAAGGGGCGCCTGATAAAACTGGAAGAATACGACCCCTGGGGCTGGCCGATGTCGTTTGACGCCGCGGGCGCGCGCACAGTTTCTTATCCCGTAGAGAGGGTCTGGCGGCTGCTCTGGAGCCCCGTCCTGCCCGAACCCGGCTGGCTTTTAAAATATTCTTCCTGGCTGTCAGGCATACTGAAAGCGCCCCCGGCCTCCTCGTCGGGAACCTCCGCCGTGCGGGCAAAGACAATGAGCCACCCGGAGCGCATCTCCGACGTACAAACGGAACACAGGCGGATGCTTATACTTATCTCTTCCCTCCCCGAGACCTCGCATATAGAACTTGGCCGCACCGGTCTTTTGAAACTTGAGAACGCCCTGAAAAACAATTTCAAACCCGGCATTCCCCCCGCCACGGACGGCTGGAAACTGCTGCGCTGCTACGGGCACATCATGGCTGAGATATTGATCAAGGATTTTAAGGCGTCATGGTACAACGCGGACGGGAACGACGGAAGCTGGTCACTGCGCCTCCCCTGGAAAACTTTCGTTTTCCCGCTGGGCAAGGTTTACAGGACCGCCGCGGACCGGGGCAGCCTTACCGACTACTACGACATCCTGCTGGCTGACAAACTGAGAAATTCAGGTCCCAGCGCGGGTTAGGCCCTAAGGCCTTGATTTTGTGCCTTGCTTTAGGCAATAATTTACTGACAGTCCGCTGGAAAAGCCCCCTCGGTAATATTTTGAGGCGCTTTCTAGCCGAGGCAAGGCGCGAGGAGCGGGCAGGCCCGCCGGGCCTGTACGATGAATCGCCGGGCCGGGGCCGCGGAAAGCCGCTATGCGGCTTATCCGCGCCAAAAGCGGCCAAAAGCAACCGAAAAGGGCTTTTTCAGCAGACTGCTAAGACGGCGCGGCTTTGCCTGCGCGGGAGAAAAGATGAAAAAACTTTCAGGCTTCCTTTCCTTATTGTTCCTCGCGAACGCGGCCGCGGCAGGCCCGGCGCTTGACAGCCTTGCGGCCCAGGCCCGCGGCGCCGCGCCCCGGGCCGCCCTTCCCGCGGCGCCGGCCGCCCGGACCGGAGTTAAAGAATGGACCATAGCCGTGTTCATGAACGGCAAGAGCAATATAGAGCCGTTCGCCCTGGCCGACCTCAACCGTTTTGAAACCATCGGTTCAAGCGATAAAGTGAACATCGTGGCGGAGCTCGGCCGTTCCAAAGGGCTTGAGAACGACACCACGGCCGACGGGGACTGGGCAGGAGTGCGCCGCTACTACGTAACGAAGGACGCGGACAAGGAACACCTGGCGTCCCCGGTGCTGGCGGACCTGGGCAACCCCGACATGGGCGACTGGAAAGAAGCCGCCGCTTTCCTCAAATGGGCCAAGGCAAATTACCCGGCAAAAAAATACATTTTCATAATCTGGGACCACGGCTGGGGCTGGATAGATCCCAAAAAGCCGGGAGACAATCTGGTGGACGGGACCAAGTCCATCTCGCACGACTTCGTCAGCGGCAATTATATACATACCTACGATATGGGAAAGATCTTCAAGGAAGCGGGGAAAGTTGACCTTTACGCCTCCATGGCCTGCTTCATGCAGATGGCCGAAGTCGCCTACGAGCTAAAGGACGGCGCTGACGTCATAGTGGGCTCTGAGGAAGTTATACAGCTGCCCAGCCTTAATTTTGAGGATTTTTTCACGCTTCTGGAAGGCAACCCGGGCGCGGGCGCGGAAACCGCCGGCGTTTACATGGTCGACACTTTCAGGGAAATGTATGCGCGGCCCGAATACCTGGACATGCTTACCAATACCAAATACGGTACGCAGCTTTCAGCGGTACGCGCGGCCAAACTTCCGGAGTTCGCAGAAAAAGCCAGGCGCTGGTATGAGCTGGCGATGGCGGCGGACGACAGGGCCGCGCTGGTAAGGGCCAAGGCTGAGGTGCTGCGCTTTGAAGTGGGCGACGAAGTTACCGACCCGGATAAGCGCATCTCCTTCTACGGCGACCTTTACAATTTCGTGGAGCTGGCGGGGCGCTACGCCGACCCTTCCCGCCCGGGCGCGGGCGGGCTCGCCGCCGCGGGCGCGGACCTGAACAAGTTCATTGCCGGCGAGCTTACCATAAAGAACGTCTGGCTGGGCAAGGACAGGACCGGCAAGGAATACTCCAACACCCACGGCATTTCCATAGACATCCCCGGCAAGCCCGGCAGCCTGATAGAGTATTATCCCACCTATTCCAAGCTGGCTTTTCAAAAAGAGGCGAACTGGGACAAGTTCGTAAAATATCTGGGGACCATAGGGGACTAGGAGCCTGTCCGGCATAAGGCTTTCATGGCGAAATTTACGATTTTGGAGCCGAGCCGAAGCGGCGCGGAACGAGCACCCTCTGCGGAGGTTGTAAGTCGAGCGTCGCGAAGACGCAGGACAAAAGCGGCAATTGCAGACAAAATTGCTTATTTCGGACAGGCTCCCAGGGCGCGATGAAAAAGCCTTATGAAGCGGGCTCGTCGTTCAGGCCCGCTTTTTTCTTTTTAAGGAAAGACCAGCGCCGGGCACTTTCCGCCTATTACGGCTTCGCCCGCGCCGCCGACGACATTGCCGACGACACTGCCCTGCCCGCCGAAGAAAAGCGCCGGCGGCTGGAAGTCTGGGGCGGGGCGGCGGCACGCATATTTTCAGGAACCCCGGAAGGGGCGCTTGAAGCCGAACTCGCCTGGGCA
Source organism: Elusimicrobiales bacterium (assembly GCA_036171915.1). Taxonomy (GTDB): domain Bacteria; phylum Elusimicrobiota; class Elusimicrobia; order Elusimicrobiales; family UBA9959; genus UBA9959. The sequence goes on from JAVHRY010000088.1 coordinate 22,933, forward strand.
GCCGGGGTTTTCCCGCTAAAGCCGGAACATTTCAGTCTTGTGCTGGAGGGTGTTACCTCGGACCTGGTAAAAACCCGGTTCGCCACAGCCCCCGGGCTTGAACTCTACATGTCCCGCGTCGCCTCGGCCGTGGGCAGGGCCTGCCTGGCCATTTTCCGCTACGAAGAGCCGGGCGCCGACGAGCTGGCCGAAAAGCTCGGCTACGCCGTGCAGCTGACCAACATCCTGCGCGACGTGGCCGAAGACCAGGCGGCGGGCCGCGTTTACCTGCCCGAAGCCGACCTTGCCCGCTTTGGCTGTACCGAAGCGGACCTGGGCGGTTCCAATTACACCCCGGATTTTATAGAATTAATGAAATTTGAAGCCGCCAGGGCGCGCGGTTACTACGCCCGGGCGAGGGCGCTGGCGGCCCCCGCGGGCAGGAAGCAACTGCGCGCGGCCCTGGTAATGGGCCGGCTTTACGGCGAACTGCTGGAGAAGCTGGAGCGCGTCAATTTCAGGGTTAAGGAAGGGCGGGTGCGCCTTAACCTGTGCGAAAAAGCGGCGGCGCTATGCAAAGCCTGGACCGACTACCGGAGGTTAAGACCATGTTAAAAGCCGATTCCTGGATACGCGAGAACTGCCGCAGGAACAAGATGATAGCGCCTTTCGTGGAGGGGCTTGTGGCCAGGGGCAAGGTTTCATACGGCCTTTCCTCCTACGGTTACGACATCAGGGTATCCGACGAATACAAGGTATTTACCGACGTACACAACTGCGTGGTGGACCCCAAGAACTTCGACAGCAAGTCTTTTGTGGACATCAAGGCCCCTTTCTGCATCGTGCCGGCGCATTCTTTCGCGCTGGCCCGCTCGGTGGAATACTTCAGAATACCGCGGGACGTTATCGGGCTCTGCATCGGGAAAAGTACCTACGCCCGCTGCGGGATAGTCGTAAATATCACGCCGCTTGAGCCCGAATGGGAAGGCCACCTCACGCTTGAAATTTCAAACACCACCCCGCTGCCCGCCAAGATCTATTCAAACGAAGGCATAGCCCAGCTCGTTTTCCTCGGAGCGGACACGGTCTGCGAAACCTCGTACAAGGACAGGAAGGGCAAGTACCAGGCCCAGCGCGGCGTCACCCTGCCGCGCATCCTGAAACCCGGAAAAAAGTGAAAAAAATACCGTCCGCCCTGTTATGCGCCGCCGCGCTGGTTCTCTGCCGTCCCGGGGCCCGCGCCGCGGGGGAACTGCAGCTGGCCCGCGAAGCCGCGGCAACGGGCGCAAAGGCAAAAGCGCTGGAAACGGTCATGGCCGGGCTCGGCAAACCGGCCGACCGGGAGCTTTTCCTTTACGCGGTAGAACTGCTGCCCGAAGGCCGGTCAAAATACTCGGACCGCGTCGCCCAAACCGCGCAGGAAATGATAAAAAGCGGTCCTGAAGATTACGCCTGGTACCTTGGCGCCTGCAAAGCGCTGCGCTGCTCCTTAAAACTGCCGGAAGCGCTTGCAAACTGCAAAAAAGCCATGGAACTGGATCCCACCGCCTACCCGGCTTACCGCGAACTGGGCCTGACCTACGCCGCCTTAGACAATCCCCGCAAAGCCGCGGAAACCCTGGCCCAGGGCGTTGAAATATCGTCCGCCAGCTGCCAGGCGCATTACAACCTGGCGCGCGCCCTGGAAGCCCGCGGCGACGTGAACAGGGCCGCGGCTTCCTACGCGAGGGCGTTTTCGCTGGCAAAGGCCGGCCGCGACCCGGACGCCAAGTATTATTACCCTCTTATTGTCGCGGGCGCGAGAAGGACGGAGCTGGCAAAAAAGAAAGCCGCCGCCAGGATCCCGGAACCGGCCGGACCGGACCGCAGGCAGCTCGCGGCCGCCTGCATGGAAAACTTTAAAAATGAATTTCTCAAGGATAATCCCGGCACGGCCCTGGCACTGAGCGAAAACTGTCTAAGGCTCTCCCCTTCAGACCCGGCGCTGGCGGCCGGGAGGGCGCCGCTGCTGGTGCGGCTCGGAAAATATGAAAGCGGCATAAAGGAATACGAACGCGCCGCCGGCCTGTACGCGGGAAAAGGCTCCATGCAGGCTTTCTTAAGGATAAAAGCCGCTGAGACCTGGCTTAAGCTCGGGAACCCGGCCCAGGCCCTGGCCTATTACAAACTGGCCCTGGCGGCAAACCCCGGCGACATGAACGCGCTCAAAGGCCTGGCCGCCGCGCAGGAATCGCGCTCCGACTTTCCCGGCGCCCTTGAAACCTACGGGGCGATATTAAAGAAGGAACCAGGAAACGAAAAGATAAGGACCCGCTGTGAAGAGCTTAAAGCCGGACTGCTTACCAACGACCAGATCATGAGCGAGCTTAAACTGCGCCTGGCTATTGAGGCCGGGAAAGCCCTGTTGCAGCCCGAAGACATAAAACTTTTCAAAGCTATAAAATCGGCGGAGATCAACGGCGCGGTAGACTATCTTAAGACAAAACCCGCCGGCCTTAAAGGGCTGACGGTGGAGATAAAAAGGCCGGAGGGCCCCAGGGTGCTCCTGACCGGTACCGGCTACAAGGCCTACATTTTCCACACTACGCGCGACGCCATAAAATTTTTTGAGGGTTCGGGGATAGGCCTGCGCGAAGTTTTCCAGCTCAGGGATCTTTCGGGCTCGCCCATTTTCGACCCCGGCGGCAAGCTTACCCCCGAAGGCGAGGAAGCCTGGAGGAAAGCGGAAGCGGGCGCTAAAACCTGGCTGCTCCCTTACGACCCCGTTCCGGAAAGTCCCCAGGCCGTTAAGGCCGCCAAGGATACGGCGGAAGCCGCGGGCAAAGGCTACCGCGAGATCTCGGAGCCAGAATATCTCTGGCTCCTGCGCGCCACGGATTGCCCGGAAGACGTTCTGAAAGCCCCGCCGATAGACCTGCTCACCGTTAGCGACGGCGCCAGGATCCGTTACCTCATCTGCTACATGGAAAACGCCGTATGCATGAACACCATTAATCAGAATCTCCCTTCCTATATAGAGTCTTACAGGAACGGGCACACCGACATCTCCGACTCAAAAACCTCCACCGCCTTTTTCGGCTCAGGCGGGGTAAAGAAGAAACGGCTTTGCGAGAACGGGAAGCTCTGGGACGGGCAATGAACGGGGAAAACGGGGCGAGGAATTTATTTTATTTAATGGGGGCGACGCTTCTCGCGGCCTCCCTGCTGGTTTTTATTCTTTCGCGCGGGACCAGGCTTGCGGGAGGCTTAAGGGCCCTGACCGAGGCTAAAGCGGCGCGCGGCCGGCTGATCGAAGAAGCGCGCAGGCTGGACCTTACTTACGATTCGGCGCTCGCGGCCCCGGCCGCAGCGGCAGGGAAGCCGGCTTTGTGGTGCCTGCGCAAACTCCCCTCGGGTCCCGCAGCCTACCGCGGAGACGACAGCAGGCCGGTTTACATAACCAATATCCGGGAAATGCCGGATTATGCCGGTCCGAAACAACAGACTTGCACCGACACCCTGGTAGTAATCGGCACTTTTACGGCGCTGCAATTCGGGGAAGTTTACGGCGCCAGGCTTGAAGCCCGTTTTATAGCCTATCCCTGAACTCCATATTTATTTTGCACAAACCACGGAAAATTTGATATCATAATACAACTATGATACAAAAAACCACTTTACCCAAGGCCGATGTGGCCGAAAAAACCCGGAAATGGCATTTCCTCGACGCTTCCGACCAGGTGTTGGGCCGTCTTTCAACCAAGATAGCCGTGCTGCTGATGGGCAAGCACAAACGCGATTTCGCTTACAATGTGGACTGCGGCGATTTTGTGGTGGTAACCAACACCGACAAGGTGCGCATAACCGGGAACAAGCTGGATGATAAGTTCTATTTTCGCCATTCCGGCTACGCCAACGGCGCTAGAACCATCCCCTACAAGAGGCAGATGGAGAACGATTCCACAAAGGTGATGGAACTTTCAGTGCGGCGCATGCTTGACGACAACCGCCTGCGCAACGGCCGCATGAAGCGCCTGCGCCTGTTTGCCGGAACCCAGACCCAGTTCTCCGCCGCGAAAGTCGCCAAGCCGAACGCAGCCAAAGCGGCAGACATTAAGGAATAAACAAACTATGGAAAACAAAAATCTCATAATAGCCACCGGAAGGCGCAAAACCTCAGTCGCCCAGATACGCCTGTCCCAGGGCGGCGAGGGCAAAATAACGATCAACGCAAAAACTCCCGAGGATTATTTCGGCAACAACCCCAGGCTGCGGCACGTTATAACCTCCCCCTTCGACCTGGCAAAAGACCAGAAATTTGACTGCGTGATAAAAGTCAACGGCGGCGGAGTAGCCAGCCAGGCCGGGGCTATACGCCACGGCATATCCCGCGCCATAGCCAGCCTCGGCGACAGTTTCCACGCCTCCATGAAGAAAGCCGGGTTCCTTACCCGCGACTCCCGCATGGTGGAAAGGAAGAAACCCGGCCAGCCCAAAGCCAGGAAACACTTCCAGTTCTCCAAGCGTTAATTCGCGCTTGGCTTACTGCCGACCGCGGGAGGCCAAAAGCCTCCCGCGGTTTTTTATTACCCGGCCTAACCGCGGGCGCGCAGAAGGGCTGACGGGAACCACGGAGGAGCCGCTTTATGAGAAGATTTTGGTTAATGCTGACGGACCCACGGTTCAAGGCGGCACTGCCGGCCGTAGAACGCGCCGGGGCCGGCCTCGGCGACCTGGCGGGGGGGGGGGGGGGGCGCGCC
>JAVHRY010000088.1:27660-35724 GCA_036171915.1 Elusimicrobiales bacterium
GGGGATGACGATCAATGACGTGGAGCTGGTGGTGATGCCGGCGCCGGACTTGCCTGCGGCGCCGGCGACAAAGGGCGCCCCGGGCCGGGCCCGCCGCATTTTTCAAGCCCTTGCGGGAGCGGCTCGCGCTGGCGGCTTTGGCCGCCGGGCGCAACCCCGGGGGAACCGCCGTCCTGGCGGCCGCGGAAGATTTCGCCATCAGGCTTGAAAAGTTTTTCACGGATATGGCGCTGCATAAAACAAGTCCCGACGCCCCCGTAATGGAAGCCCTGCTTTGCCTTCAGCGCGCCTGCGCCGCCGCCCCCGCCCGCCGCTCCCCGCAAAAAAAAAACCGCGCCCCGGCCCCCCCCCCCCCCCCCCCAAAAAAAACCCACGGCGCCGCGGCCCGGGTCCGCGCTTTTTGCGCCGGCGGACGCAAGAGCCTGCGCCTGGCAAAGGCGGCCTCCGACTCGGACCGCGTGAATTTCCCGCAAAATTTAAAATTTGGTAGTATGTATTCAGGGCTTGACGGGGTTTTTGACGCCCTGGAAAACTACGTCCGAGCTTTGCACAGCGCCTAAGGAGCCAAAGATGAAATACCTACTCGCAGCAATAATCTCCCTTGCGGCCTTTTCCCCCGCGCGGGCACTGACCATCTCCGTTTACCACACCAGCGACGTGCACGGCTGGTATTCCGCCCGCCCCGCCAAGTGGGACAAGGAAAATTCCACCCGCACCATCGGCGGTTTTGCGGCGCTGGCGTCCCTTGTGGAGGCGGACAAAAACCCGCATATTCTGCTCGACTCGGGCGACACCTTCCAGGGCACGCCGGAAGGCAACCTGACAAAAGGCATGGCCACCGTGAAGCTGATGAACCAGCTGGGCTACTCCGCCGCGGAGGCAGGCAATCACGACTACGATTATACCGAAGCCAACCTCCGGGCAATGGTAGCGGCCTCGTCGTTCACCTGGCTGGGCGCTAATGTATATTTAAAGGCAACCGGCGAGCGCGTTGACTATCTTAAACCTTACGTTATAATTGAAAAAGCCGGCAAGCGCATAGGCGTTATCGGCATCGCTGGCCGTCACACCGCCACCTCCACTTTTCCAGCCTATGTAAAACACCTTGAGTTTAAAAGTGAAACGCAGGAAGCGGCCAAGTGGACCGCGGAAGTGAAAAAGCTCAATGCCGACGTTATAATAATATTGCCGCACGTGGGCTTCGGCGGGGACCTGGGCGGCCAAATCGCCGATATTTCAACCTGGACCTTCACCAGCGCCCAGACCAACTACGGCACGCTGCCCATAGCCCGGGCCGCCGGCGCCGACATCGTTATAGGGGGGCACAACCACACCGGCCTTGCCAAAGGCTATTACGACAAGGAAAGCGGGACCTTGCTGGCCGAAAGCTACTGGATGCTTACTAACGTCAGCCGGATAACGCTGAATTTTGACGACGCCACGGGCAAATTTAAAGGGGCCTCGGACGAGCTGGTTCCCCTGTGGACCGACAAGACCGGGGAGGACCCCGCGGTACTGGAAACCATAAAAGGCTTCAGCGCCGAAGTCGACAAGGAAATGAGCAAGGTGATAGGCGACAGCGCCGTGGACCTGGGCTTCTCGGAAGCCGGGCTGGATTCCGATATCGGCAACTGGTTTACCGACGCCATGCGCCGCCAGGCGGGCACTGACGCAGCCTTCCAGAACAGCGCGGGCATAAGGGCGGACCTAAAAAAAGGCCCGGTAAGACTGCGGGATATTTTCCAGGTAATGCCTTTTGAGAACACCCTGGTAAAGCTGACCATGACCGCGCAACAGGTGAAAGACCTGATAGCTGACAACCTGCGGGGCGGCCGCTCGAAAATGCAGGTTTCCGGACTTAAAATAAGTTTCAAGAACTCGCCCAAAGGGCCGGTCGACGTAAAGATATTTAAAGACGGGAAAGAACTGGATCCCGGCGACAAGCTTACGGTGGCGACCAATAATTATCTCACGACCGGCGGCTCGGGCGGCAAAGCTTTTGACGGGGCGGAGAAATCGGCGGACACGATGCTGCCCGTACGGGACCTGTTGATAAAAGACATGAAAGAAAACCCGGTGCATGCCTCCCCCGAGGGAGGCCGGATAACGCGCGTGGAATAATGGAAGCCTGCGCCTGTGTTAAAAAGCTGCTGCTGTGCGCCCTTTTGATCGGGAGCTGGGGTTGCACAAAAAGGGAGCAGGTGGTAATTTTTGCCACAGCCAGGTCGCAGGGCAGGCTGGGGGCCAGGCGGGAGGTCTCGCATGGCGGGAAAAGCGCCGGGGGGTTTGCCGTCTTCAAGCGGCTTTACGATCTGGAAAAAAGGCCGAAGCTGGCCCTGGACTCCGGAGACTGGTTCTCAGCCGCCCCGGAGGGCTGGCTTACCCGCGGGCGTTCAGCCGTAGCCTGCCTGAATGCCGCAGGCTACTCCGCGGCGGCGCTGGGAATGGAGGAACTTTCGCTGCCGCCAGCCGAGTTGGAAAAACTTTCGGCTACCGCGAAGTTCCCGGTGCTGGCGTCCAACCTCTACTTGAAAAACAATAAAAAACCGGAATTCCTCTCCAGCCAGGCCATCCTGAAGACCGGCGGCAAAAAAATAGGCGTTTTTTCCGTAATAATAGCTTCACCCGGGAGGCCGGACAGGCAGAAATACCTGGCGAACTACAAGCTTGAGAAAGAAACATACGAGGCGGAGCGGGCGGTAAAAGCCCTTACGGACGGAGGGGCGAGCGTAATAGTGATGCTGGCGGGCATAAACCCTAAAGAAAAAGCCGGGCAGGAGTTTTACAGGAACTTGATCTTAAAAGTTCCTAAGATCGACCTGGTTTTAACGGACGAGCCCTCCATAAAAAAACCTTTCAGGATCAACCGGACCTGGGTAGCAGGTTCCGGCAGGGAGATGTTTTCCGCGGCAAGGCTGGTGCTGAGCCTTGACAAGGGAAGCGGGCGCATTACCGGGATGGACTGGGATGAAATACCGCTTTACACCGCCAAATACGGGCAGGACCAGGGCGTCCTGGAAGTTATCTCCGGCTACCGCAAAGCGGCGGCCGCGCATTTTTCAAAACGCGTCGGGGCGCTAAGCGCCTCCCTGCCGCTTTCAGAGAACGGCGCCTCGCCCGTGGCGGACTTCGCCGCCGACTGCATAAAGCGCTGGGCAAAAACCAACGCCGCCCTGATAGGGATAACGGAACCGGCGGCAGGTTTTTCCAGCGGCACGGTGACCGTCGGCGACCTGTACGCCGCCTTCCCCCTGGATTCCAGCGTGGTTTTTGTGAAGATAAGGGGAGATGACCTGGAGCGCGCCCTGACCGGCATCCCTCCTGGAGAGATAAGTGTTTCAGGGCTGCGGCTTTTCCTGAAGGACGGGACGCTGGAACGCGCCGAGACCGACGAGGGGCCGATAATTCCCGGCCGGGTTTACAAACTGGCGGTTCCCGACTCTTTTGTGGGCGGCAGGGATAACGCGCTGCTTTCGAGCGCTATGGAATTTGTAAACTCCCGCAGGTACCTGCGGGAAATAATAGGCTGGTGCTTTTCGCGGCAAAAGACCTTTTCCCGGCCGGAAGGCGGCAGAATGGTGAAAATTTAATGGTTGAAGCCGTCTCTCTTTTTTTTACTAAATGGCTCTCAAGGCTTAAAGCTTTTTCCATGCTGGCAGGCGCCTGGGGCTTCCTTTTCAGCGTAAACTCCCTGATAGGTTTCCAGGCCGGCTTTGAATATGACGACGGGCTTTCTTATTCCACGCCGGCCTTCAAGGCGGCGGACAAAGACAAGGCCCAGCCGGACACCCCTGACTACTGGAATTCGGTTAACCGTTCCTACCGTTACGAACGGGTTAAGCCCGCGGCCTGGCTGGCCGCCTGGACGCTTAAGATCATAGGGGTAAAGATAGCGGTTTTCTGCGACCGCGGCCCCGAAGGCGGCGACAGCCTGGAAGCTTCCTGGCGCAGCCTCGCCGACCATTTTTACTTTGCGCGCACCGACGACGAAAAGTACCGCATCCTTGAGAAAAAACGCTTCATCCTGTACTCCGGCGCCTCCGACTCAGGTATAATACAGGCCAGGAAAGCTGGCGTAACCCCGCTGCGCCTCCTGAGAAGCAGCCGCTCGGCGTTAAGATCTGACTATAACCCGGGGAAATTCAAAGAACGCTACCTCCCCCTTTCTGAATACTAGGAGCCTGTCCGACATAAGGCTTTCATGACGGAATTGCCGATTTTGGAGCCGAGCCGCAGCGACGCCGAACGGGCACCCTCTACGGAGGTTGTAAGTCGAGCGTCGCAAAGGCGCAGTACAAAAGCGGCAATTGCAGGCGAAATCGCTTATTTCGGACAGGCTCCCAGCCCCCCATTGCCCTGTTGCCCTTTAAAATAATAAGATATCAATAATGTCGGACTGTATCTTCTGTAAAATAGCGGCGGGCGAGGTTAATGCCAGGATTGTGTACGAAGACACCGACACGCTGGCTTTTTGCGATTTAAATCCGCAAGCCCCCACACATATTTTAATTGTCCCCCGCCGGCATATAGACAGGCTTTCAGCGGCCGGGGCAGGGGACGCGGAGCTGCTGGGAAAACTTCAACTGGCGGCCGCCGCGGTGGCTAAAACCCTTAAGGTGGAAGCGGCTTTCAGGCTGGTGATGAACAATGGCCGCGCGGCGGGGCAGTCGGTGGACCATCTGCACTACCACCTGCTTGCGGGCCGCAAACTGATGTGGCCCCCGGGCTAGAATGCGTAAATAGCGCATCGCAGATCGGGAACGGAGCAGTTGGGGCCCGGCACTAAAAACCAGTTACGCTTGACGATTTTGGGTTTTATTAATAGAACAAAGGTGGTGATTAGCAATGGTTTTTGTAAAAGTAAGGGACGACGAATCAATAGAAGAGGCCCTGCGCCGCTTCAAGCACGATTGCGAGCGCAACGGCATACTTAAAGAGATAAAGCGCCGCGAGCATTATATGAACCCCGCAATGCTGCGCAAGATAAAGTCGCAGGAAGCCCGCCGCAAAGTCCGCAAAGGCAGAAGGTCTTATTAAGCCCCGCCCGCCATACGGCCGCGCGGACCACGGTCCGCGCGGCTTTTTGCCTCTTTGCCGCAGGTGTTTTATCTAAATGAGTTCATCCCCGGTAATAGATCTGATAAGAGAAAAACTGGACATAGTAGATGTCGTCAGGGAATATGTTCCGTCCCTTAGGAAGGCCGGACGCAACTACAAAGCGCCCTGCCCGTTCCACAACGAGAAAACCCCGTCCTTCACGGTAAGCCCCGACAAGCAGATCTTTTACTGCTTCGGCTGCAACGAGGGCGGGGATGTTTTCAGTTTCGTCATGAAGATAGAGGGGTTCACCTTCCCGGAAGCGGCGCGCAAGCTGGCGCTAAAAGCCGGCGTGGAGTTCGGGGATGAAAGATCCCACACCATGACGGAGGCGGACAAGGAACGGCAGGAACTTAAAAAAATGCTTACCGCGGCGGCGGCTTTCTACCACCGGACTCTTTTTTCTCCCGCCGGCGAGAAAGCACGCCTTTACCTGGGCGAGCGGCGCCTGAGCAAGGCCACGGTAGAACGCTTTGAACTCGGCTGGGCCCCCGCCGCGGGCGGCGCGCTGCTTGAGGAAATGACCGCAAAGGGCTGGAGCAGGGAGCTTGCCATAAAAGCTGGGCTGGCTACGGAGCGTGAAGGCGGCAGGATAGGCGATTGTTTCCGCGGCCGCATAATGTTCCCCATACGCAACCAGGCGGGCGACACGGTGGCTTTTGGCGGGCGGGTGCTGGACCCCGAAAGCCAGCCCAAATATTTAAACTCGCCTGAAACGGTTTTATTTTCAAAGCGACGCACCCTCTACGGCATTCACGAAGCGCTGCCGCAGATACGCAAAAGCGGGCGCCTGCTGCTGCTGGAGGGCTACATGGACGTGATAGGCGCGCACCAGCACGGAGTGGACTGGGCCGTGGCGCCTTTGGGCACGGCCCTGACTAACGAGCACGCGGGCCTCATCCGCCGCTACGCCAAGGATACCGTGGTGATGTTCGACGGCGACCGCGCCGGCATAACCGCCTCGGTCAGGGCGGCGGAGATCTTCATGGAAGCGGGGATGTACGTGCGGCTGGCCGACCTGGGCTGCACACTGGACCCCGACGAATACTTAAACGAGCACGGCCGCGAAGAGTTCGAGAAAAAGCTTGCCGAAGCCTCGGACCCGCTGGATTTCCGCATGAACCTTTTTTTCAAGGACCGCAAGGCGCCGCCCACTTCGCAGGAGAAAGCGCAGGCCATAGCCGTGCTGCTGGAAACCGCGGCCAAGCAGCCGGACGAGATCTTAAAAAGCGAATGGGTTAAGGCGCTGGCCTCCCGCTTCGGGGTAGAGGAGGCCTCGGTCTTAAAACAGCTCCGGAAAACTTCGGTAGCCGGCCCCAGGGAAATAAAACGCGCGCCTGTTGAAACCGCGCGCCTAATGCCGGCCATAGAGCGCGACTTCATCCAGCTGCTGCTGAAGGAGCCGGGCCTGATAGAGACCGCGGCGGGGCTGGAACCGGAAGATTTTACCAGCGCTATGGCGGGCAAGATCTTTAGGGAGATGCGCGCCCTGGCCCCGGAAGCCCGCGCAAAGGCCGCAACCGTCCTTGCGGCTAAATTTCCGGAAGACGCCCCGTTTTTAATGGAGCTTTTAGTGTCGGATTTCGGCGGAGAAACCTCCGGGGCCCAGAACGCGGCGGGGGCCATGCGCATACTTAAGCGGAAAGTGCTTGAACGGCGCGCGAAAACGCTTAAGGATCTGGCGACCATGACCCCGGTTCAGCTTACCGAGTTCAGCAGGCTGATGTCGGAGCTGAAGTCTTCGGATAAATAAATTCAGACGGATATTACGCGGACGGATATAGGAGAATACGATGGCACAGGTAAAAAAAGCTTTACGCGACATGGTTGAACTGGGCAAGGAGCACGGCTACGTCACCCTTGAGGAGATGAACCGCTCGCTGACCAACGCCTCAATGTCCAGCGAAGAGATAGACACGCTGATGGGCACGCTTGAGGACCTGGGCATAGAAGTGGTGGACCGCAAGAAGTTCAAGCTTGTGGCCGCCGCGGAGCGGGAGGCCTACACGGAAGAATGGAGCGCCACCCCCGACGTCTCGAATTCCATACGCATGTACCTTTCCGAAATGGGCAAAGTACCGCTGCTCACCCGCGACGAAGAAATGACGCTGGCCCGCAACATACGGGAGCGCGAGCGGGAACTGCGCATGATGGTGCTGGAATCCCCCATAACCATGCGCGAGATCCGCAGCTGGGAAACTCTGATCGAGCAGGACGAGATGACCACCAAGGAGCTGATGCCGCGCGGGCGCAAGTCGAACCAGGAACTTTCGGCGATGAAGCGGAAGATGAAAAATATCGCGGGGCTCATAACGAGAACCGAAAAAGAGATCGCCAAGCTGGAAGTGCGCGCCGTCAGCCCCTCCCTGTCCAACGAGATGCGCAAAAAGCTGGGCTCCGACATCGACAAGAAGCGTAAAGACATAGTCAAGAACATCATTAACCTGAACCTTAACCAGGAAAAGATCAAACGCCTGACCAATAAAATAAAAAACCTCGCCCACAAGATCCGGGAATACCGGCTGGAACTCGAGAAATACCAGAAGATCTACGGGGACCTGACGAAACTGCAGCACGACCACGACCTGGTGATCCGCAAACGCATGCAGCCCGGAGTTTTTAAATCCAAATGGGGATACAACCCCGCGGAAGTGGAGGCGGCCCTGGAAAACATAAAGGTCCTGAAGGAGCGCGAGCACAACCTGGTGCACACGCTGCCGCTGGACCCCGACGCCTTCATGTCCCTGAACGACAAAATAACCTTCCTGGAAGACCAGATCCTGCAGGATAAGCTCAAGGTGATAAGGGCCAACCTGCGCCTCGTGGTCTCCATCGCGAAAAAGCACGTAAACTCCAACCTGGAGCTGTCCGACCTGATCCAGGAAGGCGGGCTGGGGCTGATGAAGGCCGTGGAGAAGTTCGAGTACAAGCGCGGCTTCAAGTTTTCCACCTACGCCACCTGGTGGA
>JAVHRY010000089.1:0-2175 GCA_036171915.1 Elusimicrobiales bacterium
ACTATCTGCGCGTAGGCCTGGGTATGGGCCGACGTGGAAACTTTCTCCATCAGGTCCGACAGGTACTTCTGCCCGCCCAGCTCTTCGAGGCGGCCGCTCTTTTTAAGCTCTTCCGAAAGGGTCACCACGTCGACGGGCAGATTGCGCGTACGCAGGTCGAGGATGGCTTCGTAGATCTTGGTGTGCTGGGAGCTGTAAAAATGCTTGGGGAGAAGGAGCTCTGTGACATTATCTATCACTTCCTTCTCAATAAGCATGGCCCCGAGGACGGCCATCTCGGCCTCGGTAGAATGTGGAGGAACCTTGCTGTAGGTCATATTTTTAATTAAAACCTTTTCTTTAACGTTATCCGCTGTATGCTGCCAAGACCGGTCTCCGGCGACACTGCATAATCCAACTGCGCGCCCAACGCCATTATGCCGGCGCCCACGCTCAGACCGCTCTTATCGTTGCTCCGCGCAAGACCCGTCAGGCCGTAACCGCCTCTTAACGCAAACCCGAGATTATTACCGGTAAGCATAGCATACTCTGTGCCGGCGGAAAAGACGGTCTGTTTGTCATAAACCAACCGCTTCACATCAAATGCCAGCGCCATGCCGGGCAGCGCCATGAACGTAAACCCGGCATTGACGCTCAGCGGCAGATTATCCCGCTGCGACATATATTTTATACCTTTTCCAAGGTTCTGCACACCCAGGCCAAGCGTGACCGGCAGTCCGGTTAGCCTGTGCCTGGCCCCCAGGTCCACCGCAAAGGCCTCGGCCCTGACGCCCGCTATGCTGCTTTGTATATATTTCACGGCCCCGCCTACGTTCTTAAACCCGAAACCCAGACTTACCGCCTGGTCATAGGCGCTATAGCCGCCGCTCGCGCTGCCGTCGTCCGCCCGGCCCTCCATTTTCCCGTTGGACAGCCGCGTTACCCCCAGGGCAAAAGACATTTTCTTTACAGGCATACCAATACCTATAAAGTCGTGACTCGAATCCATCAGCCATTGGCTGTGGCTAAAGGCAACTTCAGGGTTGTTTATGGCGGCAAGTCCCGCGGGGTTATAGTTCAGCGCGTTAACTCCCAGCGCCGAAGCCGCGCCCGCCGAGGCCATGCCGCTTAGGCGGGCGTCCGTGTCTATCTTAAGGAACTGCGCGCCCGTCTGCGCGGCATCGGCTGCGGTGGAAACCAGCAGGATCATGGAAAATATTTTAATTATATTTTTCATATTTTCCTTTTACCTCACCACCGAGAACCGGCCTTTAGTCTTGAGCTTCTTTCCAGACCGTTCAGCCTCGATTGTGTAATAATACACGCCGCTGGCTATGCGGCCGGTCCAGGCATATTCGTAAGCGTAACCCTGGCCTGTAGCCTGCGGGCTGCCGGTAAGGGTGCGCTCATGGGCGAGCTGGCCCGAGACGGTATATATGCGTATCTTTACATTGTCTGCCGTACCTACCTCTATATGGAAGGTGGGCACCTTGCCGCCCTTGGCCGGGTCGGGGTAGACGTAAACTTCGCCAAGCTTGAACTCCAGGGCGGACGGGCTAAGGCCGGGGCGCATCATTGAAGGGCTATACCCGCCGGGGATATAAAACTCCAATGCGTTTGACAGGGTCTGGCCCCTTGAGGCCACTACAGTATGGGTGCCGTAGCTTAAGGCGGAAGGCACAGTGCCGGTTATCCTGGTATCCGTCCATAGGCTGAGGGAACAGGCTGCGCCCCCTATAGTGACCCGGGCTATGGCGGCGTCATAAGGCCCGAAGCCGGTGCCGTAGAGGTTGAATACAGTACCTGCCGCGCCGCTGGTCGGCGTCATGCTGGAGATTACAGGTTCCTCTATATTTATCCAGGCAGTGGCGCTTTCGGCAAGACCGCCGTTAAGATATCGCTGCACCTGCACCGGGTATTGCCCGGCAGGCAGGAATGGCAACTTACCTTGTATCGTGCTGTCGGTCCACAAGGTCAGCGCCGTAGTGGTTCCGTTTATCAACACCTTGGTGTAGTTCGCCACGTAGTTGCCAAAGTTGTAGCCCGTTATGGTAAACGGCGCTATGACCGAGGCAGTAGACGGGCTGAGGGTATCCAGGTAAGGCGTCCCGACGGTGAAGCTGAACGTGGAGGTGCGTACCACGCCGCCGTTAAGGGCGCGTTCAACTACCAACTCATAATCACCCACAGACAGTG
>JAVHRY010000090.1:0-10201 GCA_036171915.1 Elusimicrobiales bacterium
TCGTCGCTTACAGGCCCGACGGGCCTGCTCGCTTCTCGCGCCTTGCCTCGGCTCGAAATCGCCTCAAAATATTACCGAGGGGACTTTTTCAGCAGACTGCTAAGGCGGGCGGCCGCTTAAAAAAGGCCCGGGCAGACACCCGGGCCTTTTTATTTATATAATTATCGTTCACCCGCCAGCGGAACGGGCGCCATCAATTTTTATTCATCGGACCAAGGGGATATAATGTACCTCAAAGCGCTTGAAATTTACGGTTTTAAATCCTTCGCCAACAAAGTCAAGATGCCGCTTCAGCCCGGCATAACCTGCATAGTAGGCCCCAACGGCTGCGGCAAGTCCAACGTCGTGGACTCCATAAAGTGGTGCATAGGCGAAATGTCCTGGAAATCCCTGCGCATGCCGTCCATGATGGACGTTATCTTCGCGGGCACCACCAAGCGCCAGGCCCTCAACATGGGGGAAGTGGCCATGACCTTCGATAATACTTCCCGCAAGCTCCCGCTGGATTTCAGCGAAGTTACCGTCACCCGCAAAATTTACCGCTCGGACGAGTCCGAATATTTCATCAACAAGGTGCAGTGCCGCCTTAAGGATATCCGCGAGATGTTCCTGGATACCGGCATAGGTACCGACGGCTACGCCATCATAGACCAGGGCGAGGTCGAAACCGTACTCAGCGCCACCCCGGAGCAGCGCCGCGAACTTTTTGAAGAGGTCGCCGGGGTTTCCAAGTACAAGGCCAAACGCGAAGAAGCCGGCCGCAAGCTTGAAAAGGTGGACGCGGACTTGAACCGCCTGGCGGATTCCATGGTGCTCCTGGACGAGCAGATAAAAAAACTGGATAACGAGGCCAAAAAAGCCCGCCTGCAGGCCAAGTACCGCGAAGAGCTTACCGGGGCGGAAATTTCGCTGCTGCTGAAGGAAAGCGACGGTTTCTCGGTCCGCGGCGCCGAAGCTGCCGCCAGGCTCGAGCCCGTAAAAAAAGAGCTGGCCGAGATAACCGTTTCCATAACCGGGCTTGAGGGCGAGACCGCCGCGCTTAACCTTTCCCTCACCCAGAAGGCCGAAGAAGCCCGCGTGCTCAAAGAGGCCGTTACCGCCGTAAAGATAGACAAGAACCAGGCGGAAGGCCGCATAGTGTCCGGCCAGGAAATGCTGGTGGAAATTTCCGGGCAGCGCGGGCTGCTGGACAGGTCTGAAAAAATAAATTCCGAAAAAGTTTCCCGCAGCGAGCCGCGCATAGCGGAACTGCGCGCCAAGCTTTCATCCGACGAAGGCGGCCTGCCCGCCCTGCAGGCCGAGAGCGAGAGCGCCGGGGCTGCCCTGGCCGGAGTTGAGGCCGAAATGGCCTCGGTGGACGCCGCCGCCGAAACGCTGGAGCGCGAGATGAACGGCGCCTATGCCCTGGAAGTAGAGCTCTCGAATTCTATCGCCCGCACCGGCTCCGACATCGGCCATTACCGGGACGACAAGGCCGGGTTTGAGCGCGACAGCTCCGAGCTTACCGCGGTCCTGGCCGGCATAGAGTCCCGCGTGGCCGAGCTTAAAGCCCGCTCCGCGGCGCTCAGCGCGGAAGTAGCGTCCGAAAACGAAACAGCCGCCGCCGCCGGTACCGCGGCGCGCGATCTGTCCGGCCGGCTTGAAGCTGTTGAAAAGCGCCAGGCCGACATCCGGGAAAAGAAAGCCTGGGACCAGAGCCGCCTGGAGGCCATACTCGCCCAGGGTGAGCGCGATTCTTACTGGGTGGGCATAAACGGCGTGCTTAACGCCGGGCTCCCCGGGGTAAAAGGGACGCTGCGCCACCTCCTGACCATAAGCAAGGAAGACCGCCTGGCCGTGGACGACGCCATGGGACGGTTCCTTGATTCCGTGGTCTGCGACACTTCAGTCTCCGCCGAGGAAGCTATAAATTACCTTAAACATATAGGTAAGGGGCGCTGCCGCCTGCTTATACTTGAGCGCGTGCCGGCCGTAACCGCCGCGCAGGAAAGCTGGAGCGTGCCGAACGCGGCGCGCATACTGGATAAGATCTCCTGCGACGCGGCTTACCTGCCGCTCGTAACGGGGCTGCTCTCCGGGGTTTACTCTTCAGACGGGGCCGTGCACGGGCCCTTCTGGGTTACCGGCGGCATGGACGAGGTGGCTTCCAACGAGCCCTACTGGGAAGAGGAGGGCGACCTTAAAGAACAGGTTAAGAAGCTGGACGAGGAAAACGCCGCCCTTGAGGCCGAAAAATCCGCCCTCAACCCCAGGCTGGCGGAACACAACTCCGCAGCGGCCGCCGCCCAGGCCAAAGCGGCCGCCTCCAATATAGAATTCCATAAGAGCGAGACCGAGATCTCCGGCGTCGGGGATGAAATGAACGTTAAGCGCGAAAGGCTGGCGCTGGCGCAGGCCGACGGCGCCAGGAGCGAAGCCGCCATACGGGACGCGGAATCCGCCCTGGCCGCTTTTAATGAGAAGCTGACCGCCGCGCACGCAGCCTCCGAAGCTAAAAAGGCCGCGCAGGCCGCCCTGGGAGAAAAAAAGGATTCGCTGCACAGCGAAGCGGCGCGGCGCAGGGAGGCCCTGGGCGCCACGAAAGCCAACCTTGAAAATTACAGCCAGAACCTTACCGCGCTTAAGGGCGAGCTGGCCCGCGCCGAGGGGGACCTTGCCTCCCTGCACGAGGAAAGATCGCGCTTCTCAGGCCGCCGCGAAGAGCTGGCTTCCCGCGAGGCCCGCCTTAACGATGAGGTCGCCGCCGCCCAGGCCCGCCGCGTTGAGCTGATGCATGACCTGGCCGAGAAGGAAATGCTGGACCGGCAGATGGAAGACGAACTTAACGAACTGCGCGGCACACTGGCGCGGCTTAACGCCAACCTTTACGACAGCCGGGCGCTGGCCGCGGAGAACGAGAAAATACGCTACCAGGTAGAGACCGAAATGGCTACCCTGGCCGCGCGCGCGGAGGAAACCGCCCGGCGCCTGGCCGACGAGTGGAATATCCAGCCCGAAGAGGCCAGGGCCAAATACGCCGGGATAGAAACGGACCATGAGCGCGTTATATTCCTGCGCAAGCGCATAGAGAACATGGGCGCGGTCAACATGACGGCCCCGGAGGAGTACGAAGCCCTGACCCAGCGCTACAACTTCATGAACTCCCAGGTGGAGGACCTCAACCGCGCCAAGGCCGACCTGCGCTCCGCCATCAACAAGATCAACGACACCACCCGCGAGAACTTCAAGAACACTTTCGACAAGGTGCGCGGCTACTTCAACGAGCTCTATTCTTTGTTGTTCAACGGCGGCGAGGCGGACCTGATCCTGACCATGCCCGACAACCTGCTCGAAACCGGGGTGGAGATACTGGCGCACCCGCCCGGCAAGAAGCCCGTGAGCATCTCGCAGCTGTCCGGCGGCGAGAAGGCCCTGACGGCGCTGGCGCTGCTGTTCAGCTTCTTCCGCGTCAACCCGTCGCCGTTCTGCATAATGGACGAAGCCGACGCGCCTTTGGACGAGGCCAACGTTGAGCGCTTCGTGAGGCTGATAAAGGAATTCTCCTCCACCACGCAGTTCATAGTTATCACGCATAACAAGCGCACCATGGAAGCGGCCGACACGCTGTACGGCGTCACCATGGAGGAACTGGGGGTTTCTAAACTTATTTCGGTGGACCTGAAGCGCGCCGAGAACCTGGCTGAAACCAAACAGCAGCCGGTGGGGGTATAGTTTCAGAGCGAAGCTGCGGCAGGGAGCGGTACTGAATGAAATACGGGGTCTTTTCGGATGTGCACTCCAATTACGGAGCACTGCGCGCCGTGCTCGATTTTTACGGCAAGAACGGGGTAGAGAATTTTATCTGCTGCGGCGACATAACGGGTTACGGCCCGCAGCCCCTTGAATGCGCCGAGGCGCTGCGCGGGCTTAACAACCTTGTGGTCGTAATGGGCAACCACGACGCGGCGCTTGTCGGCAAGATGGAACTGAAATGGTTTAACGCTAACGCCGTTTGGGCGATAGAGTTCGACAGGGCCAGGCTTACCGGGGCCGCGCTGGATTTTATAGCGCGGCTGCCCGAAAAAGTGGAGACCGCCGATTTCACCGTGGTGCACGGGTCGCCAAAAAAGCCCCTTACCGAATACCTTTTGAGCGAGACCCAGTATCTAAGCAACGCCGGGGCCTGGGCGGTTTCCCCCTGTTTTATGGGGCACAGCCATATGCCGCTTTATTTCCTGCAGGCGGAACAGGAAACGCCCGAAACGGATTTTATTAAGCCGCTGACTAAAATACACTTTACCCGGGGCCGGGCCATGTTCAACCCCGGCTCGGTAGGGCAGCCCAGGGACGGAGACCCGCGGGCCGCCTGCGGAATTTACGATTCGGATAAAAAGTCTTTTGAGCTTTACAGGGTTTTTTATGATGTGGAGGCTACGCAGAAACTGATGGCAGAGTTCAAGATGCCGGGCATCCTGGCGGAGCGGCTGAGTTTCGGGTTTTAAATTTATGAAAACTAATATTTTAATAGTTGACGATGACAAAAATTTCATTGAAACGCTTCAGGACGGGCTTAACCTGAAAGACCTGGCCGCCGGGATAACGGTGGCAAAGTCGGCGCGCGAGGCGCTGGACGCGCTGGCGGTGGCAGTGCCTTCCATTATCATCCTTGATATCCAGCTGCCGGACATGCACGGGGTGGAATTTCTGCGCGTGATACGCGAGTCGCCCCGCCTGAAAAAGGTTCCGGTTATTTTTATTTCCGCGAAGTACACCGAGCCGGCGGACCGCTCCGAGGCGATGCTCGCCGGGGCCGGGGCTTTTTTCTCAAAACCCGTGGGCATAGAAGAGCTTTGGAAGGAAATCAAGTACCTGCTTGTCCGCGCTGAAGGTAATAAACCTTGACAATAAATACCAAGTCTTATACCATTACTGGAACCCGGCGCTGTTTAATAAATAAATCAAAGAGCGAGGCCTTAAAATGTCAAACGAACTGCAGGTTACCGACGGTAATTTTGAGCAGGAAGTTGTAAAGAGCGCTACTCCCGTGCTCGTGGATTTTTGGGCGCCCTGGTGCGGGCCCTGCCGCATGATGGGCCCCGTAGTGGAAGAGCTGGCCAAGGAATACGCCGGCAAGGCAAAGATATGCAAACTTAACACCGACGAAAACCAGAATACCGCTTCAACTTACCACATTTCAGCCATCCCCACCATACTGCTGTTCAAGGGCGGCAAGATGGTACAGGAACTGGTGGGCCTCCAGCCCAAAGAAGAGCTTAAAAAACACCTGGACGAGCTGCTCGCCTGAAGGCGGGCGAAGGTATAGGCAGCGCTGTAAAACGCTTTACCTGTGCCTTTCCCTGCTGCTGTTCCGTTCCCGCCCCCCGGTTCCCTGAAAAAACAATGACTCCCCGCGTTTTCATCATAGACGCCCACGCTTTCCTGCACAGGAGCTACCACGCCCTGCCAAAATTCTCCACTTCCAAAGGGGAGGAGGTGGGCGCCCTTTATGGCTTTACGCGTATACTGCTGAAGATCCTGCGCGAGAAGAAGCCCGAGTACGTGGCCGTCTGTTTCGATTCCAGCGGGGGCACGTTCAGGGACGCGCTTTACTCCGAATACAAGACTAACCGCCCGGACACCGATCCCGGATTAATAGCACAACTAAATACCGCGCGGGGCCTGGTGAAGGCCCTGGGGCTTAAAGGCGTTTACCTGAAAGGCTTTGAAGCCGACGACCTCATAGCCACGCTGGCCCGTCGCGCAGAAAAAGCCGGTCTGGAGGCCGTCATAGTGTCCGGCGACAAGGACGCCGCCCAGCTGGCCGGCGAAAAGGTGAAGCTCTGGGACGGGTCGTCGCCTGAGTTCTCCGGGCCCGAAGCCGTGCTGAAGAAATACGGCCTGCCACCGAACCTGCTGCCCGACTATTTTGCCCTGCTTGGGGATGCCTCGGACAATGTGCCCGGTGTGGCCGGGGTGGGCGCCAAGGGCGCGGCCAAGCTGGTGCAGACCTACGGCCCGCTGGAAAAAATACTCGCCGCGGCCATGGACCCCTCGCTTGCCGCCTCCGACAAGGCGCTGGCCAAGGTGGCTAAAGATATGGAGAACGCCAGGCTTTCGCGCCGCCTGGTAACGCTGGAAGCCGACGCGCCCGTGGAGGAAGGGCTTGAGATCTTCAAGCCCGCGACTCCCGGCGGGCCGGAGCTGGAGGAGATGGCGCGCAGGCTCGAGTTCAAGGACCTGCTGGCCCTGGCGGGCGGCGCCCCGGCCGCGGGGAAACAGGCCGCCCTGCCTCCTGTTAAAACCCCTGCGGAAGTTCTGGGCGCGGCCGGCAAGACTATTTCTTTCGCGGCTTTAGACGACGGGCTGGCCGCGGGTTCCCCGGAAGGCGCCTGTGTGCTGCCGCCAGCCCCCGGCCCGGAGGACGGCGCCGCCGCCCGGCTGCTTTCGGACAAAGGCGTGTTTAAGCCTGTGTTCGGCCTTAAGGCGATAATGCGGCGGCTTCGCCTGCCGGCCGGTTTCGGGCCGGAAAATTATTTTGACGCGCAGGCCGCCGCTGCGCTGCTCGGCGGAGGCCGCGGGGTGCAGCTGCCGCAGCTGCTCTTTGAGCGGCTGGGGCTTCCTATGCAAACGCCGGGTTCGGCGGAGGAAAAAGCCCAGGCGGCCGGCGCGCTGGCCGGCTTGGCGCTGAAGCTTAAAGAAGAACTCGCCAAGGCGGGGATGAGCGGGGTTTTTGAAGAACTGGAACTGCCGCTGCTGCCGGTGGTGTACGCCATGGAGCAGCGCGGCGCCGCCGTGGACTCCGTCCTGCTGGGGGAGCTTTCCTCCAGGTTCGAGTTGAAGCTGGCCGGGCTGCAGGCCGAGGCCGGGAGGCTTACGGGAGTGGAGGTCAATTTGAATTCCCCGAAGCAGGTGGGCTTCCTGCTGTACGAGAAGCTCAACCTGGGCCTGGGCGAAGCGCAGAAAAAACAGTTCAAGAACAAAGAGGGCGGCTACTCCACCGGCGAGGAGGCTCTGCAGTATTTAAAGGCCTCCCACCCGGTGGTGCCGCTGCTGCTGGAATACCGGGAGATCTCAAAGCTGAAGTCCTCGTTCGTGGACAACCTGATCGCCGCCACCGGCCCCGACGGCCGCCTGCACACCACTTTCGACCAGCTGGGCGCGGCCACCGGCCGCTTCTCCAGTTCCAGGCCCAACCTGCAGAACATCCCGGTACGTTCCGAAGCGGGCCTGCTGGTGCGGAAATGTTTTATCGCCCGGCCGGGTTTTGTGCTGCTGAGCGCCGACTATTCGCAGATAGACCTGCGGGTGCTGGCCCACCTCTCCGGCGACCATAATCTGGTTTCCGCGTTCAGGAACGGGGAGGACATACACCTGCGCACGGCTTCGGAGGTTTTTCACTGCGCCCCGGAGCTGGTAACCCCCGAGAGGCGCAAGGCCGCCAAGGCCATAAATTTCGGCATTGTTTACGGGCAGACGCCGCAGGGGCTTTCGCGCGAGCTAGGCATAAGCCGCACCGAGGCGGCTAATTATATAAAGCACTATTTCGAGGTCTGCCCCGGGGTAAAAGCCTGGAGCGAAAAGACCGTTGAAGAAGCCAGGCGCTCCGGGCTGGTAGCCACCTTCTCCGGGCGCCGCCGCCTGTTGCCGGAACTGGCCGCCTCCAACCCGCATCTGCGGAGTTTCGCCGAGCGCGCCGCGGTCAATACTCCGGTGCAGGGCGGTTCGGCCGACATAATAAAGAAGGCGATGGTGAATATCTTCCCGGCTATAAACAATAGCGCGGATATTTTCATGCTGCTGCAGGTGCACGACGAACTGGTGTTTGAGGTGCGGAAAGATGAACTGCGGGCCGCCGCTCTCCTTATAAAGAAGGAAATGGAAGGCGCTTATAAGTTAACCGTGCCGCTGTGCGCCGACCTTAAGAGCGGCCTGAATTGGCGGGATATGGAGAAATATGCGCCTTAGCGTCTCCCCTCTGGGGGAACTGCCGCCGGTTACCAAAGTGCTGGTCTTTATGTCCTTCGCCGGCTGGCTGGCCGAGCTGGCCTTCGGCGCCAGGCTTAACGTCTCCCTGGGCCTGGTGCCGTACCTGTTTATCCGCCAGTTTTGGCTGTGGCAGGGGGTTACCTATATTTTTATCCACGCGGATTTCTGGCATTTCTTTTTTAACGCCTTCATGCTGTGGATGCTTGGCCGCCTGCTGGAACCTGAGATGGGGTCCCGGAAGTTCCTGGCCTATTTCCTCGTCTGCGGCGCGGCGGCGGCCCTGGTTACTGCGGCCTGGACCCCTTCTTCTTTAAGGCCGGTGATAGGCGCCTCCGGGGGCGTGTTCGGCCTGCTGGGGGCCTTCGCCTTCCTGCACCCGGCTGATATCGTTTACGTCTATTTCTTTTTCCCTATGAGCGCCCGTGCCATGGCACTGCTGCTGGGGGCGGTGGAACTTGTAATGACTTTCGCGAAGACAGGATCCAGGATTTCAAGCATCACCCACCTGGGCGGGCTGGCGGCGGGGCTGGCCTGGCTGTGGGTGGAGCGTAAGCGGCGGGAGAGAACTTTTGAGCCGGCCCCGGACCCGGCCCTTGCGGAGCGGGCGGAAATAGACCGGCTGCTGGAAAAAATATCTAAAAAAGGGCAGGGGGCGCTCGGTCGCGGCGAACTAGCCAGGCTTGACGAGTACGCCAGGAAAAACGGAGGGCGCGCGTGACCGGGCTTGCCGGGTGGAAAAAGAAGCTGTCCGCCCTGCGGGGCAGGACCGTAATAGGGCTTACCGGGCCCATCGCTTCAGGCAAAAGCCTGGCCCTCAAGTACTTCGCCCGGGAGGGCGCCCTGGCTGTTTCAACCGACGCGCTTGCCGCCTCCCTGTTGACAAGCCCCGCGTGTTATAATAGAATCTTAAGGAAGTTTAGTGCCGATAAAATCCTTACAAACGGTTTACTGGACAAAAAAAAGCTTGCCGCCGAAGTTTTTAAATCGCCGGCAAAGCGCAGGCGGCTTGAAGCCATACTCCATCCGGAAATATTAAAAAAAACTTACTCTCTAATAATCAAATCCAAGGCAAAAATTGCGGTAGTCGAGGCTCCCCTGCTTTTTGAGGCGGGGCTTGAGGATTGTTTAGCGTTTACGGTCTGCCTGTCCTCGGGAGAGAAAGTCTTGCGGAAAAGGGCGCTGGCGCGGGGGTGGACTCCGGGCCAATACAGCGGGCGCTTGCGCGCGCAGCTGCCGGCCTCCCGCAAAAGCGAACTGGCCGACCTGACGCTTGAAAATTCCGGCTCCCCGCGGGAGCTGGGGGAAAAAATTAAATTTATCTGCCGCTTCCTGGCCCGGACCGGGTGGCGCCGGAAAACTTGAGAGGAAATAATGAACGAACGAGATACAGACGCGGCGAATCTTAAACCTGACGCGCGGGAGACGGAAATGAACCGGGCCGGATCGGAAGAATTACGCCGGCCGCAGAATAATTCCGGCAGGCGCGGCCCCAATAACAACCACGGCCACAACCACAGGAATAATTACGGCCGGCAGCAGGAAATAAAAGGAAATACACAAATGGAAAATAACAGGGCGCCCGGGCAGAGCCAGGGACAAAATCAGAACCAGCCCCAGGGCCAGCCGCAGAACCAGCCCCAGGGCCAGCCGCAGAACCAGCCGAATCCGAATCTGCCCAAAATGGATATCACGGTAATGACAAAAATGACCGTGGCTGAACTGGTTAAAATAGCCGAGCAGCATAATTTAGAGGGCGTTTCCGGCCTGCGCAAGCAGGAGCTGATCGGCAAGATCATGGAAGCCCAGGCCAAGCAGAACGGCATCGTCCAGGGCGAAGGCGTGCTGGAGATACTGCCTGACGGCTTCGGCTTCCTGCGCTCGCAGGAATACAACTACCTTTCCAGCCACGAAGATATTTATGTCTCTCCCTCCCAGGTGAAGAAGCTGGGCCTCAGGAAGGGCGACTCCGTTAACGGGCTTATACGCCCGCCCAAGGACGGCGAACGGTTCTTCGCCCTGCTGCAGGTGAAGACCGTCAACGGCTTCGAGATAGAGAAGATAGGCCACCGGCCGCTCTTCGACAACCTCACCCCGCTCTACCCCAACGCCCGCTTCACGCTGGAAACCGCCAAGAACGAGATGACCGGCCGCGTGATCGACCTGATCGTCCCGATCGGCAAGGGCCAGCGCCAGCTCATCGTGGCCGCGCCCAAGACCGGCAAGACCATGATCCTGC
>JAVHRY010000091.1:0-10074 GCA_036171915.1 Elusimicrobiales bacterium
ACGCGGCGTATCTGGCCGAAGCCCCGCCGGGTTTTGACCTTAACGGTATATATAGCGCGCATTGCCTCAGCTATATACTCCGCGCCCGTGTCGGGGTGCTCGCCGGTAACCAGGACAAGGCGTTTGTGGCCCAGCTTGCCAGCCAGCACCGCTGCCTCGGCCTTTATTTCTTTTATGGACAGTTTTCGGCGCACCGCTGTCTCGTTTCCGGAGCGGAAGCCGCAGTAAAGACAGTTGTTTACGCAGAGGTTTGAAGCGTAGAGCGGCGCGAAAGTAACTACGCGGTTGTCGTAGACTTTCCGTTTAACGTCGCGGGCGGCTTTATAGATCTCTTCCAGCAGGGCCGGGTCTGTAACGGAGAGCAGCACGGCGGTATCTTCAGGGGTAAGGGCTTCCGATATCTCCAGCGAGCGCGCCAGGATCTCGCGTACCTTGGCGGCGCCTGGCTGTGCGACGGCCAGGGCTTTGCGGAGGGCATGCTCGTCTATAAAATCAGCGTTGCCGATAAAATCCTCTTTATCTTTAACCCCGCTCCATGCTGCGCCAAAGGGTGCCATATGTTGTGCCTCCATTGTTGAGTTTCAGACTGTCGCATTTCGGACCGCGGCAGTTCCTGCGTCCGCCGCTTCTTTCAGCGTTAGGTCAAAGGTGGTACCTTCTCCGTATTTAGAGGCGGCTGTTACTTCCCCCCCGTACAACCGGGTAATTTTGCGCAGGATGGAAAGCCCCAGCCCGCTGCCGTCAATGGCGCGGGTATGCTCATTTTTCATGCGCACGAATTCACCGAACAGTTTCCCCAGCTCTTCCTCCGTCATGCCTATTCCGGTGTCCGCGCACCGTATCCCCACGGTATTGCCGTCCCGGCGCGCTAATTCAAGCGTTACGCTGCCGCCCTGCCTGTTGTATTTCACGGCGTTGGTCAGCAGGTTCGCCAGGACCATGTCCATCTCTCCCGGGTCGGCGAGCATTAAAAGTTCTGCGGGCGCCCTAAGTTCTATCTTTATAGCGCGCCCGGCCGCTCCCGCGGATACGGCCTCAATAGCGGCGGCGGCGGCCTTTACGAGGTCCAGCCGCTCAAAGGCGCGTTTTTTTTTACCCGATTCCAGCCGGGTAAGGTCCAGCAGGTCCATTACCAGCTTGCGCATGCCGGCAATGCGCACCACGCTGCGATCCACCATCTGGTCATACGAAGCCAGTTCCGGCCCCTTGATCCTTTCTCTCATCAGGTGCATATAGCCTTCCACGGCGGCCAGCGGGGATTTAAGCTCGTGGGCCAGCACCGAGATAAATTCAAAGCGCACCTGCCGTTTTTCTTTTTCCAGCCTCCTGGCTTTGCGCTGCAGGTAAACGCTGCGGGCCGCCTTCTGTACCGTGGCGCGGAGTTCCTCCGGCGTAAAGGGCTTGGCGAGGAAATCAAACGCGCCGCGCTTGGTGGCGGTGACGGCTACTTCAAGCGAGGCGAAAGCCGTTATCATGATGGTCAGAAAGGAGCCTCCTGCGGCCTCCTCCAGCACGTCGATGCCCGTCATGTCCGGCAGCTTATAGTCCAGCAGCACTATATCCGGTCCCGCTTCATTTATGGCGTGCAGGGCCTCGCTCCCGGTGGCCGCGCAGCGGACCTTGAACGAAACTGTTTCGTTAAATTCCTCCAGCGGCACGGTGAACCCTTCAAGCGAACGTCCGGCGCCGGTGCGCATGCCAGCTTCGTCGTCCACTATCAGTACGTCAAGTACGTGCATCCGCGCGGCGGTTTCAGACATGGAGGTTGCCCTCTCCCAGAAGACGTTTAAGCTCGGCTTTAAGCTGCTCAAAGCGCAGCTCCTTGTGTATTATAACGTCGGCCTTTATCCAGTCTTTGGGGTCATGCGCCTTGTCAAAAATAAAGCCCGTCTCTTTGGTCACCGAAGTGACAATTATGACCGGCAGCTTCGGGGTCATCTTTTTTATCTTATGGCTTAAGACGAAGCCCGAGTCCGGGTTCTCCATCATCAGGTCAAGCACCGCGGCCTGGAATTTGCCGGGTCCGAGCAGGGCTTCGGCTTCCCTCTGGCTTGAGGCTGCGACGACCTCGTAATTTTCGGATGAAAGGTAGATCTTCATCTGTTCCATCATGTCGGCATCGTCTTCTACTACCAGCACTTTTATTTTTGGTTTATCCGTCATAGCTTCTCCTCGTGGCCCGGGGTCCCGCCGGCTATTTCTGCCCCGGACCGCATTGCGTGAATTTCTGGGCGCCGCCTGTCTCTTTCCCGATGCGGGGAAGTTTTACCGTGAATTTTGTCCCGACCGGTCCTTTGGTCTGGTCGGTATTGCTCTCCACCGTTATCGCGCCGCGGTGCACTTTTATTATCCCGTAAGAGACCGCAAGTCCCAGGCCTGTCCCTTTCCCGATCTGCTTAGTGGTAAAAAAAGGCTCAAAGATCTTCTTAAGATTCTCAGGCTTTATGCCGCAGCCGGTGTCCGCCACGCTGAAACAGACGTTCTCCCGCTCCTGGTAGGTCTTTATCGTCAGGAGGCCGCCGCCGGGCATGGCTTCCGCGGCGTTAGTTACCAGATTCGAAAACACCTGTATTATCTGGTCCGCGTCCACCTCGGCCGTAAGCTCGCCGTCGCCGCGCTCCAGGTGAAGCGTTATCGAAGCCGGCGCTGGCGCGGTCTTGAAGTAGCTTTCCGCCAGGCGGTACATATCGGTCTGCCGGAAGAAAGGCTTGTTCTTGCGGGCGAAGTTCAGCAGGCCGCCCACAATCTTCTTGCAGCGGTCGGCCTGTTCGGTTATCATTTTAGCGTCGCTGAACACGCGGGAATCTTTCTCGCACTGCTCGGCCAGGAGGTGGGAGTAAAGAAGAACTACGCCCAGGGGATTATTAAGCTCGTGCGCCACCCCGGCGGCCAGTTGGCCCATGCTCGCCAGTTTTTCCGACTGCACCAGCGCCTGTTTGGTCTTGCCCAGCTGGTTATAGGAAAGTGTCAGCTCTTCGGCGGTGACTTTAAGGCGGTCTATGGTATAGGGCAGGCACATCTCGCTTTCGGCTATGCCGCGGATGATGGCGGTGGCGTGCGCAGCGCAGGTCTGGTAGCCGCAGGCGCCGCAGTTGAGCTCGTCTTCGGGCTTAAGCTTGCCCATCTTGGCCAGCACCCCCCTGAGTTCGTCTTTGCCGGGCAGCTTCAGGCGCTGGTCCTCCGGCTCAAAGCAGGCGCCGTAATCCATGCCGCGGAAATTCCGCACCGATTTTTCCCACTCGCTTAAATGTATGCTGAAGTAGCTCTTGCGCGCGTAACGGCGCAGCGCGGCTTCCCTGGCGTGTTTGGAGGACTTCACGCTTATCCCGGGGCCCATTATGCAGCCGTCGCAACAGAGCAAGTCCAGAAAGTCGGCGTCAATGTCGCCGTGCTCAAGATTGCGCAGGGCCTCGGGGAAACTTTCCAGGCCTTCCGCCGACATGAAGCGCCCGCTCAGGAGGTCGCCCCCAAGCTCGGCGGAGCTGAGCAGCCCCCCGCCCATCGGGTACAGCACCCCCTTGGCGGGGTGCGGCGGGTCGAACTTTGAGTCCGGGGCGCTGGCTCGGTCTATGCCCGCGGTCTTGAAAAGTTCTCGCAGCTCCACGAAGGTTATAGCCTCGTCTATATCCGGGCGGTTGCGGGCGGACTCGCCTTTTTTAGCCACGCACGGGCCGATAAAAACCACTTTAACCCGCTCGCCATACATTTTATGTATCACGCGCGCTTCGGCGGTCATGGGCGAGACGATGGGCGCGAGGTGCTTAACCAGGCCGGGATGGTATTTTTCCACAAAAGAGACCACGGCGGGGCAGGCGGTGCTGATATATTTCCTGCCGGGATTTTCGTTTATCAGTTTCCGGTACTGCAGCGATACCATGTCCGCCCCGAAAGCCACTTCGCACGCATATTTGAAGCCCAGCGCTTTCAGCATGCCGGCGAAGCGCAGCGGGTCAATTCCGCCGAATTCTACGGGGAAGCTGGGGGCCAGGGCGGCGGCCACCTGCGCGCCGCTTTTAAGCAGGGCGGTTACGTTCCGGGTGGAGTCCAGTGTTTCTTTGGCGCCGCGGCTGCACATCAGCACGCAGTTGGCGCAGCCTATGCAGCGCTCTTTTATCACTTCCGCCTGGCCGCCGGAGATGCGGATGGCTTTGGCGGGGCAGCCGCGCACGCAGGTGTAGCACGCTTTGCAGCGTTCCTTTATGGTCCTTACGAGCGGTTCAGAGTCGGATGTCATATCGTTGTGCCTGACTTACTGCATAAGACCGCGAGATGCGTAATCGGGGTCCTGTCCGGGGTTTTACCTGCGCACCCAGATCTGCGGGAACCGTTGCGCGGCCCCCCCCCGCCGGGCGGCCCCGCCCCCTTCCCCAAAGGTGCGCCGGCAAAACCCCGGACACCCAGCCATTCTGCGTATTACGCTATATCCGCCGCGTTTCTCTTCGCGTAGGCGGTATGCAGGAGATGGTGGCTTTTCTCGCCGAGGGGCTTGCCGAGGAAATCCTTGTAGAGTGCCTGGACGGCTTTGTTGTTATGCGAGACGCGCAGTTTTTCTCCGGCGTCTATGGCGTAGAGAGCTTTCATGCGCGCGATGACCGCGGCCTTGTTGCGGGAGAAGGGCTGACCTCCGCCGTTAATGCAGCCGCCTGGGCAGGTCATTACTTCTATAAAATGCAGGCCTTTTCTGCCGCCTTTAATTTCTTCAATAAGCTTGCGGGCATTGCCCAGGCCGCTTACGGCGGCTACGCCGACTTCAAGGGCGCCTATTTTAAGTTTGGCTTCCTTTATTCCGGCCTGGCCGCGGACGGCTTCCACTTTCAGCGTGCCCAGTTCCTTGCCGGTCAGCATGAAATGGGCGGTGCGCAGCGCGGCCTCCATTACGCCGCCGGAGGCGCCGAAGAGCTTACCGGCGGTGCTGCGGTCGCCGAAAGGCAGGTCTGGCTCCTCAGGTTTAAGGGTTTTAAGGTCTATGCCGTAGATGCGCAGCATCTGGGCGAGTTCCCTTGTGGTCAGCACCTGGTCTATGTCAGGATACCCGTCGCGTCCCATCTCCGGGCGCGTTACTTCGAATTTCTTGGCGGTGCACGGCATCACCGAAACGCTGACCATGCTTTCCGGCTTTATCCCCTGTTTCTTGGCGTAATAGGTCTTTATCATCGCGCCCAGCATCTGCTGCGGGCTCTTGCAGGTGGAGAGGTTGCCTATCATCTCCGGGTAAAAGGTCTCCACGAACTTTATCCAGCCGGGGGAGCACGAGGTCATCATGGGCAGGACCCCGCCGTTCTTTATACGGTAGGCGAGCTCCGAGGCCTCTTCCATTATGGTCAGGTCGGCGGCGAAGGAAGTGTCGAACACGGCTTTGAAGCCCATCTTGCGGAAAGCCGCGGTCATGACGCCGTTGACGTCGGTGCCGGCGGGGAGGCCGAATTCCTCGGAGAGCGAGACGGAGATCGAGGGCGCGTGCTGCACCACTACATGCTTGTTCTTATCGGAGAGGGCGTCTATTACCGGCTGTATGTCGCTCTTCTCCATCAGCGCGCCCGTTGGACAGACGTTTACGCACTGGCCGCAGTTCACGCAGGAGGAGACGTTAAGGCTGGAATTAAAAGCGCAGCCTATGAAGGTGTCCGAGCCGCGTTTCACAAAGTCTATGCAGGCCACGCTCTGCACCTCTTCGCAGACGCGTACGCATTTGCCGCAGAGTATACATTTATCGGGGTCGCGGGAAATGGACGGGCTTGATATATCAAGCGGTTTTTTCTTCCTGGCCACCGGGAACCTGCGGGTGGTTATGCCGTACTCGCGGCTAAGCTTTGAGAGGTCGCAGACGGGCTGCTTGGCGCAGTAGAGACAGTCGTCCGGGTGCGAGCCCAGCAGCAGTTCCACCACGGTAGTGCGGGCATTGATAACGCGCGGACTATTGGTTAATATTTTCATCCCTTCGGCCGCCGGGAAGGAGCAGCTTGGGATAAGATTTGCCTGGCCCTCTACTTCCACTACGCAGATACGGCAGGCGCCCGACGGCAGCATGCCTTCCAGGTGGCAGAGCGTGGGCACAGATATCCCCTCGCGCCTGAGGAGCGTAAGGATGGTCTCCCCGCTGCGGGCCTCTACAGTCTTTCCGTTTACGGTCAGTTTCATGGTGTTTTACCTTTAGCTGGTTTTAGGCCGCTCCGACGGCGCCAAATTTGCAAACAGTCCTGCAGGAACCGCAGGAGATGCACTTCTCCGAAACTATATAATGCGGGAGCCCGGGCTTGCCCACTATGGCCTGCGCCGGGCAGGACCGCGCGCAAAGCGTGCAGCCTTTGCACTTCTCCCTGTCTATTGAGAACTCCAGCATTTCGGTACAGGCGCCGGCCGGGCACTTTCGCTCGAAAATATGAGCCTCATATTCGTCGCGGAACCAGCGCAGCGTGGAAAGCACCGGGTTCGGGGCGGTCTGCCCGAGGCCGCAAAGGCTGGTTTCCTTTATCACCTGCGCCAGGTTCTCGAGGTTCATTATCCCGGAAAAACGCGTCAGGGCGTCTGTCTCCTTCTCGCCGCGGCGGTGGCGGGTTATAGCTTTAAGTATCTCGAGCATGCGCAGCGTCCCTTCCCGGCAGGGAATACACTTCCCGCAGGATTCGCGCTGGATAAAGTTCATAAAGAACTTCGCCACATCCACCATGCAGGTAGTTTCATCCATCACCACCAGGCCGCCGGAGCCCATTATCGCGCCCACTGTTTTCAGGGATTCGTAGTCAACCTGTATGTCCATGTGGTCCAGCGGGATGCAGCCCCCGGAAGGGCCGCCTATCTGCACGGCCTTGAAAGCCAGGCCGTTCTCTATACCGCCGCCGATATCAAAAACTATTTCTTTAAGCGTGGTCCCCATCGGTATTTCCACCAGCCCGGTGCGGTTCACCTTCCCGGAAAGCGCGAAGACTTTTGTGCCTTTTGAACCCTTGGTCCCGATGGCCGCGAAGGCCGCCGGGCCCTGCGAGATGATCTCCGGAACATTGGCGAAAGTCTCAACGTTGTTTATTACGGTGGGCTTGCCGAAAAGGCCGCGTACCGCCGGGTAGGGCGGGCGGGGCCTGGGCATGCCGCGGCGGCCCTCTACGCTGTTTATCAGGGCGGTCTCCTCGCCGCAGACGAAAGCGCCGGCGCCCATCTTTATTATCACATCCAGGTCAAAGCCGCTGCCGTAGATATTTTCGCCCAGCAGGCCGTAAGCCTTGGCTTCGGCGATGGCGTGCCTCAGGTTCGTTATGGCCAGCGGGTATTCCGCGCGTATATAGACGTAGGCTTTAGAAGCGTGTATGGCGTAGGCGCCGATAACCAGGCCCTCAAGCACCCTGTGCGGGTCGCCCTCTATAACGGAGCGGTCCATGAAGGCGCCGGGGTCGCCCTCATCGGCGTTGCAGATTATATATTTCTGGTCGGCGTCCGAAGCCAGCGCTATCTTCCATTTCTTGCCGGTGGGGAAGCCGCCGCCGCCCCGGCCCCGCAGGCCGCTGGCCTCCACGGCGGAGCAGGCCTGTTCCGGGGTCATGGTGTGTATTACCCTGAGAAAGGCGCCGTAGCCGCCGCGGGCGATGTGCTCCTGTATGGACAGCGGGTCAACAAGGCCGCAGTGCTTCAGCACGAAGCGCAGCTGCTTTTTGAAAAAGGGTTGTTCGGAAAACAGCGGGACCTTGGCCCACCTCTTGCCCGAATCTTCGAACTGGCCCAGCAGGTGGGTCTTCAGCGGGGCGCCGGCTTTGAAGACGGAGTCCAGTATGGCTGGCGCGGCCGCGCCTTCGGCGCGCTGGAAAGAAACCCGGGCCCGGCCGGGAAGCTGCACGTCCAGCAGCGGTTCCGCGGAGCAGCAGCCGATGCAGCCCACTTCTAGTATATCCGCCTCCAGTTTGTTCTCTTTAACGTAGTTGCGTACGGCCTCAAGCGTCTTGGCCGCGCCGGCCGCCAGGCCGCAGGTGCCGGCCCCGACGTATATAATCGCCCTGGCCGGGTTCTCCCGGCGGAGGGCTGCCGCCTTGGCGGCAAAATCCTCGGAACCGAAGGCCCTGGTAAGGAAGGCTTTGCGGGCCGAGGCCGGTATGCCGGAAAGGTTGGTTTCAATAACCCCGTTATCTTGCGCCATTTGCTTTCTCCGTGCTCTTGATGTCGTCGGCAAGCCTGCGCAGCTTGTCGGGGGTTATCTTGGCGTGGAATTGCCCGTTGATGCTGATGACCGGGGCAAGGCCGCACGCCCCGATACAGGCCACGGTCTCTATGCTGAACAGCCCGTCGCGGGAAGTGTCCCCCGCCTTTATCCCCAGTACTTCTTCCGCCATTTTTAGTACGGCCGCCGAGCCTTTTACGTGGCAGGCAGTGCCCCGGCAGATAAGGAAATGGTGCCTGCCCACGGGTTTGAAACGGAACTGGTTGTAGAAGGTAGCTACCCCGTAAACCTTGCTGGCCGGGATATTGAGGTGGCGGGCCACCCGCAGGGCCGAGCTCTTTGAAATAAACCCGTCCTCCGCCTGCACTTCCTGCAAAATGGGGATAAGCATGTCCCGCTTGGCGAAACTGTATTTCCCCAGAACTTTATCTACCCGGCTTGGCGCGCTCATCTTAGTTGCTCCTTAAATTTATTTTGCGTGCGAAATACGCCGTTTTTTCTATGGACAGCGTAATGTCTATCTGGTCTAAAAACACTCCGGGCGGTAGTTTCAGCTGCGCCGGGGCGAAGTTGACTATCCCCTTTATGCCGGCGCGGACCAGGGCGTCGGCCGCCTCCTGCGCGTCGGAGGCCGGCACCGTTATTATGCCGACCGCGGCTTTTTCCCGGCTGATAAACTTCTCCAGCTGGCCTATGTGGTACACCTGGCAGCCGGAGTATACCCTGTCTATCTTTTCGGGGTCCTGGTCAAAAGCCGCAACTATTGAAAGGTTGGGCCTGCGCTTGAGAAAATAGGAAAGTATGGCTTTCCCCAGGTTTCCCACTCCGACCAGCACCATTTTTGTCAGGGAGGAGGATTCCAGGTGCGCGTACAGTTCCGCAAGGAACTCATTTATGGGGTACCCTCTCTGCGGCGTGCCTTTCAACTTGAAGGTCATCAGGTCGCGACGGACCTGCTCCGGTGAAACTCCTACCGCCGCCGCCAGTTCATGCGAGAACACGTACTCCGAACCTGCTTCGGACTTTGTGTGCAGGAACTGGCAGTAGCGGAAGAACCTTTCTACTGTGCGTTGGGGGATCCTTGTCATATTTTCCCCTTATTTACGGCCTTCCACGTTTACCTGGTCTTCCTTAAGGGCAAGCAGTTCTTTAACCTTTGCCACGAACTCCTTGGGCTTTATGGGTTTTTCCACGAAGGCGTCCACCGGCAGGAATTCGCCGTCTTTTTCCCCGAATTTCTGGGGCGCGGTCTCGTTGACGGAGGTGAGCATCATTATGGGGGTATATTTCAGTTCTTCGGTGCGGCGGAATTTTTGGGCGGTGTGGAAGCCCTCGGTGCTGTCGTCCATCATTACATCCAGGATTATCAGGTCCGGCCTCATCTTAAAGGCCTTCTCAAAACCGTCCTTGCCGTTGACGGCGGTCTCGACGGTGTGCCCCTGGCCCTGAAGCACCACTTCGCAGGTGTCCAGGATGTCTTTGTCGTCGTCTATGCAGATTATCTTAGCCATAAGTTTCTCCTGTTGTTGTCCGTCTATATTGTAACGATGATTTAACATCGTTATTTATTAACGTTATACAATTAACGTTGCTTACAAAAATAGTATACGTCATCGTTCGCGTTTTGTCAACACCTATTTCCGTGCACAGCTGTCCGGGGAAAGTTTTAAACTGGCGTGGAGTGTAAGCCGAATCGCACTTCAGAACAAGCCAAATCCCCTATGAAAAGCGATTTTTGGGCTGTTTTAATGTGCTGTCCGGGAAAGTAGTGAAAACGGGATACGCAGAATCATGTCCAGATTGGAGGGTGGAGTGCGTAAGTTGGCGTTTTAGAGGGTAAAGATGATAGTTTCCGACGGGAAATGCGCCTTAATGCGGTAGTCTAACGCCAATTTTGTGATTGCGGCAAAATTTCCCCGGACAGCTGTGAT
>JAVHRY010000092.1:0-730 GCA_036171915.1 Elusimicrobiales bacterium
CGTTCACCACCGTTGCTACCAGGGTAGGCTCCGCCCCGTCAAGATATACGGCGGGCTACACTATAACGTACGCGGGCGGCACCGGGGGCGGCGCTATTACTATCTCCGACGCTAACGCCAACCTGGACTTTAAGCAATAAGCCGTCCTGGCGCAGGATAGAGCCCCGGGGATATTTATCCGGGGCTTTGTCTTTGGAGCCACAGCCCTTAGCGTTCGTATCCGTTATTTAAGGGAAGGAAATTGGCATGGAACACACTAAACAAGGTTTTACGCTGCTGGAATTGCTGGTGGTTGTGCTCATCGTAGGCATTCTGGCCTCTATTGCAATACCTCAGTATTTTAAAGCCGTTGAGAGAACGCGCGTGGCGGAAGCTCTGGGCATGATCGCCAGTATTAAGACTTCAGAGGACCGTTACCTCGCGCGCCGCGGAGCTTATGTCTCCGACTTGACGCAGCTGGACCTGCCTTCAGATGCAGTAACCGCGGCGGCCATTACGTCCAAGTTCTTCAACGGGGTGGTGACAATAGGCGCCTGCGCCGGCGGCCCCTGCTACGCTATAACAGTGACCCGGCAGACAAACACCACGAACGTTATGGGACGTTACGGCACCTACTCCCTTAATTTGAACATACCTACCGCCCCCACCCCCGTAATAGTAACCTGCCCAGGCGGCGCCTCCAAATGCGATGAGCTGTTAAATTAACGCGCCCGCAGAAAAAAACGCGGGG
>JAVHRY010000092.1:740-11073 GCA_036171915.1 Elusimicrobiales bacterium
GGCTCAATGCCGGCCGCGCGTTTTTTACCTTTGAACCAAACCCCGGCTACCGCGCAACCAGTTCAGCTTTCCCGGACTCTATTATAGCCGGGAGACCGTTCCGGGCGAACCAGAACCTCCCCCCGTGCCAGGAGAAGGCCGCCAACGGATGACCGGGAACCGGATTTTTAAGGGTAAAAACCGCTTCAACAGTAAGGTCCTGGTCCAGCCTGCGCCGGTAGACGCTGCCCGAGGCGGACACGGCCGTCCACAGGTATTTCCCGTCCTTATAGATCTGGTCCGGCTTTTCAGCCAGCTTGTAAGAAGCCGCCTGGGCCAGGCCGGAGCCGGGCCGGAGCAGAACGGCGTTGCCCTCGCTGTCGCTGGTCCACAAATATTCCCCGTCATAAAAAATAGCCGAAGTCTTGCCGGGCAGGGGAGAAGTCCCGGTAAGTGGCAAAGCCCCGGTCAACCGCCGCGCCTCGACCGTATGCTTCCAGGAATCCGCCACATAAAGGGTGTCTCCGGCGGCGGCCAGGCCGCTGATATGCGTCTTTTCAAGCGGCAGGGTGCGCGCGAGTTTAAGTTCATCCCCGGAAAGTTTGTAAACATAAACGGACTGCGTAAGCCAGTCCCCGGCGTAAAGTTCATCCCCGACCCAGAGCAGGGCGGAGATGTTCGCCGGATTGACCTGGTATTCGCGGTAATAGTTTTGCCGTACTCCGGAAAAATACCGGTATGCGCCCGCGGCGGCCAGCAGCGCCGCCGCGGCCAGCCACAGGGAGACCGGAACGGCGCGCCGCGCCGCGGCAGCGGCGGACGGGCCCGGGAGGGGCACGGGAACAACGGGCTCCGCGGCGCGCGCGGCCGGGAGCACCGGGGACGGCAGGCCCGCCGTGAATTTCCTGACCGTTTCAACAAGCTGGGCGTTCTCAAAAGGCTTCTGCAGGTATTCGCTCGCGCCCAGCTTCATAACATCGACAGCCGATTGTATATGGCCGTAACCCGTGATCATAACTACGGGGATGGCCTCGTTTAGAGCTTTTATGCCGGCAAGCACTTCAATGCCGTCCATGCCCGGCAGGCGCAGGTCCAGCAGCACCAGGTCCGGGTGCGCCTCGCGGGTTATTTTAAGCGCGGAGGGGCCGTCGCCGGCCTCATAAATTTCATGACCCCGCAGTTTCAACACATTGCGAACGGCAAGGCGCATGTCAGGTTCGTCGTCGACAATAAGAATACGTGCCATAATTTCTCAGACTTCGGGCAACTCTAATATCGCCCTGGCGCCGCGCCCGGGTTCGCTGACCAGTTCAAGGTCGCCCCCGTGCGCCCTGGCCACGTTCCGGGCCAGGGTGAGGCCGAGCCCCATCTTGCCGGGGCGCGTAGTAAAAAAAGGGTGAAAAACCGCGCTCAGATTTTTCTTTTCAACTCCGTCCCCGCTGTCCGCCACCTCCAGGCGCTGCCTGCCCCGGGAAGAGGAGATATTAAGCTGCAGCGCGCCGCCGCGGGGCATAGCCTCTACGGCGTTGAGCAATAGCTGCTCCAGCGCGGCGGCCAGGCGCACCCTGTCCACTTTTATCGGTTTAAGTCCGCCGGCGGCGTTGATGCCGGCCTTTACCTGCCCCAGGCGCCCGGCCGCCCGTAAAGCCTCCAGGACTTCAGCCGCGATAACAGGCAGACTCTCGGGAGAGCGCTGGGGAACGACCGGCCTGGAAAAATCCATTATAGTCTCTATTTTTTTCTGCAGGAGCCCGATATTGCGCACTATCACGGAAACGGATTCCTTGGCGCCGTCCGCGTTCGGAGAATCAGAGCAGAATTCAGCGTGGCTGCGGATGATGCTTATGGAATTAGCCACCTGGTGAGCTACGCCCGCCACCAGTTCCTCGAATTCGGGTTTATATCCGGCTTCGGCCGCCGCCATTTCCCGGAGTTTACGCGCATATTCCTCCCGCAGCGCTTCCAGCCCGGAGGAAAGTTCTGAAATATTTTTATCTTTTGCAGCGAGCGCATCCGCGGCTTTGGCGCCCGACTTCGCAAGTTCCTCCCTTAAAACCGCGGCCTCCGCCTGCGCCGAAATGTTTTTACTGGAAAACTTTTCGCGGGAGAGCAGCAAAGCGTCGCGCTCCCGGCTGAGCGCGGCGTACTTTTCCGACTGCTCCTGCATAGCCGCCACAAGTCTCTCGGCCTCGCCGTCCTGCGCCTCCGCCCCTTTTGACATCAGCGACGACGACGCCTTTTCCGCTTTTATAAGAGCCGTGCGCAGCCTCCCGCACTCGGCCTCAAGGGTTTTCAGCCTGCCACCGTTAACCTCGTTATCATTTTGAGCGGCCCGCAGCTTGGAAACCGCGTTATTAAGCTGCGCCGCCGCGAGCTTCCATTTTTCCTGTGCGTCCTGCAGCTCCCTTAAAAGCGCGCCTTCCCGCGCCTTAACGGTAGCGCTTTCCTCCTGCGCGGAGCGCAAAGCGGACCCTGCCGCCGCGAGTTCATCCTGAAGAGAACCGAATTTTTCCAGACTCCCGGAAGAACTCTCAGCCAGGCGCGCCTCAAGTTCGTGGATGCGGGCGGTAAAACGGGCCGCAGTTTCCCTGCCGCGCTCGGCTGCCGCCTCTCCCCCTGTTTTTTTAAGGCTCCCGGTTTCTTTGACCAGTTCTTTGTTTTGCAGTTCCGCGGCGGCAAGAAGTTTGCCTTTAAGTTCGGCATCCTCCAGCGCCTCTTCAAGGCGGATCCCGGCGGCGGCCAGGCTGCGCTCAAGTTCCGCGCAGCGCTTAGCCTGCTCGCGCATCTCCTTCTTTAAAAGTTCAATTTTAAGCAGGAACCCTTCTTCGGACCTGGTCCCCTCGCTGGCCGCCTGCGCAAGCCGCTGTTCAAGACCATCCCTGATCTTGGAAAGTTTAGACAGCTGCGCCTCGCGGTCTTTGCCCGAGAAACGCTCAAGGGCGAGTTCGCCCTTTAACTCCTCGGCCGCGCGCCACATTTTCTCCGCCTCGTCTTCCTTGTCCTTTACCGCGGAGCGCGCGCTGCTGATAAAAAGATCTTTTTCGGCGGAACGTTTTTTCTCCTCCTCAAGCAGCCCGGCAACGGCCTCCAGCCTGGCTTCAAGCGAGGCTATCCGGGAAGCATAGTTCTCTTCCCGGCCGCGCAGGCCGGAAAGGACTTCCTCCAGTTCGGAGTTAAGCCCTTCCAGGTCGCTAAGATGTTTTACTTGCTCTTCCATAGCTTCAATTTTTCTTTAAGCTGCTCTACCAGCTGGCCGGTTTTCGCGGCCTCTTCCTCTTTTTTCGCGGCGTCGGCCGCCGCCTCCTCCGCCCTTGCCTCCGCCAGCTCCCGCATAGCGCTCTCTTCCTGCAGGCGGGCTTTGAGACGCTCCTCGTTCTTGCGCTGGGACTCCACGCGCAGCTGCAGCTCCGAGAACGCGGAATCCCCGGCGATTATGGCATCCTTAAGTAAAGCAAGTTCCCGGGACAGCTCTTTTTCTTTCTGTGAAGCTTCCTGGGCGGCTTTGTCATGCGTCAGGCGCAATTCCTTCCGCTCGGTTTCAAGCGCTTTAAGCGCGGAATTTTTAATCCCGGAAATTTCCTCGTCCTTGCGCGATATTTCCTGGCGCCAGAATTCGCTTTCGCGCTTATATTGTTCAAGCTGTTTGTCCTTGGCGGCGCGCTGCTCTTCAGACACTCTAAACTTCCCGACAGCGTCGTTATAGCGGGTTTCGCCTTCTTTTATTTCCTCTTCAAACGCCGCCTTGAAGTCGTCGTACTCGGCGCGCAGGCTCTTAAGGTCCCTTTCCTTCTCGGCGAGCCTGCCGGAAACATGCGCGGAGGATTCCTGGCAGCTCTTACGTTCCTGGGCGAGCTCGGCCTGGAGTATGGTAAGCTGCGCCTGGCGGTCCTCCGCGGTTTTCTTCAGCGTTTCAAACCTGCCGAGCGCGTCGGCCAGTTTGGAACGGAAGGCATCGAGGGTCTTCCTGTAGCCGTCTTCCTGGGCCTGGCGCAGCTGCGAAGCGGCCTCAAGTTCGATATTTTTGCGGCCCAGTATATCCGCGTAACGCTCGCTCTCCCTGCGTACCGCGGACTCAAGTTTAAGCCCGTACGAGGCCTCCGCTTCGGCCAGGCGGGAATTCTGCGCCGCCAGTTTTTCCTCCAGGGCGCGCCTCTCGGCAGCCGCGCCAGCGGCCACGGTCTCTTTTTCGGCAGCAGCCCGCGCGTAAGCCTCCCTGGAGCGGGAGAGTTCCGCGTCCCTGGCGGCAAGCTCCTCGTCCATAACTTTTTCTTTTTCAGAGTAAAGCCGCTGCAGGCGTTCTCGCTCAAGCAGTATAAGCTCCTCGCGCTCCAGCTTTGAGGCCTCCAGCGCGCGGGCCAGCTCCCCTATCTTTTCATCTTTTAGACTGAGCGTATCCCCCTGCCTGGCGGCTTTTTCTTCCATTGCGGCGGCGCCGCGGGCGCGTTCTTCGGCCACGGCCAGGCGCAGGTCCTCTCCGGCTTTCTGCAGCGCCATCTTCAGCGCGCTCAGTTCCTGCCCGCTGGCGGCGGCGTCGGCAACCTGCCGCTCTTTTTCCTGAGCCTGGAAACGTTCAAACCTGGCAGCCTCGGCCGCCAGCTTTTGTTCATATTCGTCCTTCAGGCGCGCTTTCTGCGCGTCCAGCTCGGCCTGCTGGCGCTCGCCGAGGGTTTCGATCTCCCTGAGCAACGCGGCCTGGCGCTCCCGGCCGGCGGACTTATCCTTGGAAACCTCTTCAAGCTCCTTGCGCAGGTGGGCTATTTCCTCGCCTTTAAGCCGCAGGCTGTCCTCAAAAATGCGCCCGGCGGTATCTATTTCCGCGCGCAGCGCGCCGGTATGTTTTTCGATTTCCACCTTAAGCCGCACGTCGTACTCGGACTGCAGCTGCTTTTCGCGGAAGGCGAACTCCTCCAGTTTTACGTTGTACTGGACCTGCATCTGTTCCGCCTTGTGGGAGAAAGCTTCGCGCTCGCCCTGCAGGGTCTTTATAGTTTCCTCAAAAGTCTTCAGGTTGCGCTGCAGGTACTCGATCTCATCATGGCGCTTTGCCAAGTCCTCGCGGTAGTTATGCTCTATCTCCTGAAGCTTCTCCGCGAAGCGGTTGCGCTCGTGCTCTACGGCTATTTTAAGCCGCTTGGGGATTTCAGCCTCCATTTCCCGGTAATGGTTTTTTTCAGCCTCAAGCGCGTCCGCGGTCTTTGAGAGGCGCAGTTCGTAGTCGGCCTGCTGGCTTTTCTTCTCCGTCTCCAGCGTACGGATAACGCCGTCAAGGCT
The DNA here is from genome assembly GCA_036171915.1 of Elusimicrobiales bacterium. Taxonomy (GTDB): domain Bacteria; phylum Elusimicrobiota; class Elusimicrobia; order Elusimicrobiales; family UBA9959; genus UBA9959. The sequence continues at coordinate 5,991 of JAVHRY010000092.1, forward strand.
TGAGATGGCGTCCTTATAGCGCGACAGATCCTCGTCGCGGCGTTTCAGCGCGGCAGGAAATTCCTCCAGCTGCTTTTCAAGCAGCGAGACTTGCACTTTGTAGTCTTCTATTTCCTGGTTTTTTTCCAGTATCTTTTTATCTATCGCCAGATCTTTCTGTTTAAGAACCCGCTCCCGGTCCTCCGTATCCTTCTGGAAGCTGTCCTTGGCCCATTTAAGAACGGCCTCCTGTTTTTTCATCTCTTCGCCGGCCGAACGTTCCCTTTTTTCCAGTTCCTCTATTCTGTTCTGGTAGGTAAGTTCAAGGGAGTTTTTCTGCAGGAGGGCCTCTTCCGCGAATTTTTTCTTTTCTTCCTCCAGCCTGGCCCCGTAGACGCGCTCAAATTCCTGCTGCTTGGCCAGCTGTTCCTGGCGCAGCTGCCAAAGCTCTCCCTCCACCTGCGCCCAGCGGCCGCGCAGTTCCTCCGACTTTTTCTGGTAATCTTCAAGCAGGCGGGCTTCTTTCTGCTTTAGAGTTTCCTCGCTTTTGGAAATTTTATCTTCAAGTTCCTTTTCCCGCTCGGTAAGGCGTTCAAGCCTGGCGCGGAACTGGTACTCCAGCGAGTCCTGCCGGGACTTCATCTCTTCCTCGTGAACCCGCGTGCCGCGCTCTATATCCGAATTTTTAGATTTAAGCTGGTTCTCCAGGAATGTGACCTGGCTGGATTTTTCCTGCAGGTTCTGGCGGGTTTTAAGGCCTTCCTCGTGGAACCCGCGTATTTTATCCAGCGCCCAGCGCAGGGCCAGGCGCGCGGTCTCAACGTCCGTTATTGCCTGTTCATTAAAAGAATTTTCGTCGAATTTTTCATCCATAGGTCTTGTCGCGGTTTTTGCCGCGCCTCACTTTCTAAACCGTAAATCCCGGGACACGCGAACAGCCCGGACCCGCCCCGCACTTACGGCAGCACCAGCACCTGCCCGGGCTTGATCTCCCCGCCGCGGCCCACGGAGCCGGTGTTGGCCCTGTAAATGTCCTGCCAGCGGTCCGGGTTGCCGTAAACCGCCGCGGCCACGCTCTCAAGCGTGTCGCCTTCCTTTACCACATAGGCGCGGCGTTCTCCGGACGGCGGCTGCTTAGGCTGGGCCTGCCGGAGCGCGGGCTTATGCGAGCGCGCTTTAAGGTCTTCCATCTCGGCGCGCGACTTTTCAAGCTCCGTCTTCAAATTTTCTATCTGGCTCTGGATATCGGGCTCAGGCTGGCGGGCCTGGGCGGGCGCCGCGCTCTGGCGCGACGCAGCGTCCAGTTTCTGCCGCAGGTCCTTAAGTTTTTCTTCCTGGGCCAGAGCTTTCTCCTGGGCCAGGCGCAGCTGGGCCGCGGCTGCCGCCTCGGAGGCTGACGGCACTTCGGCCTCAAGCCCGAAGCGGAACGAAAAAGCCAGGCGGTGCGAGCCTGCCGTGCCGGAAATTCCGCCTAAGGGAAGACTGAAGGCATAATCAAATTCCGCCAGGCCGAAACGCCCGCCAAACCCCATATTAACGCTGCGCCGGGAATTATTGCCGGCAGCCAGGCCCATACGCAGGGCGTAGCGGCCCTGGAAAGAGTATTCGGCGCCTGCGGCCGCGTTATAGTCGGAGCCGGAGAAAGAAGCGTCAAGATCAAGCAGGCTCGTCTTCAGGGCATAGGAGGCTCCCGCATGCACCTCCACCGGGAGACGGTCAGCCGAAGCCAGGCCCAGGTCCGGCTTGTTTAAATTCTTTACTGCCAGGCCCAGGGCGCAGCCGGGAGCGGGGCGGTAGAAAAAACCAAGGTCGGCCCCTAAGGCCCCCTTCGAGTAGCCTCCGGAAAAAACCGGGTCAAGAGCGGTATAAGCGTCCGAAACATAGCCGCGGCGCAGGTATTTAAGCGTGAGCCCCGTCCCGAGGCCGCGGTAAACCGAAGTGGCGTAGCTAACCGCGAAAGTGGTTTCGGAGTAGGCGTCGCTCAGCCGGGTGTCGTTCCAGGCGAAGCCGGCCACTCCGGGGAGAAAGCGCGTTAACGGGGTTGCCAGGCCAAAATAGCCCTGGCCTATTTTAGAATCGTCCGAGAGGCCGGAATAAAGTTTGCCGTAAACGGCGGTAAACTCCGGCGAGGAAGTCTCAAGCAGGGCGGCCGGGTTAGAGCACATAGCCTCCGAACCGGAGGGCACGGCCGTAAACGCGCCGCCCATGGCGACAGCACGGGCGCCGCAGGCGGGATCGTTGAAAGAGGCGTAAGCGTTCATAGCAACAGCGGCAATACCAAAAGATACAAACACTAAACCTTTTGCCACAGTTATAATTTTAGCTTTTACCTGTTTCATAAATATTACCTGAAAGTGTAACTGTTTAGGCGGCTTCACCCGTTCCCGGCGCCATTATCTCGCCAGCACCACGGTGCCGTTATGGTATTTATCTCCCGCCTTGAACTGGTAGATGTAGATCCCGGCCGCGGCTTTACCGCCGCCGGACTTATTCCCGTCCCAGGCCAGCGAGGCTTCCGAATTATAGGCGCCGGCCCTGAGCTTGGCGATCTCCGCCCCGGACAGATCGTACACCCTGGCGTCGGTAATTACCAGGCCTTCGGGGTTTTCGTAGATTATATTGAACTCATCCCAGATCCCGTCGCCGTTGGGCGTGAAGATCTTGCGCGGCACGGTCTGCGTGATCTTAAAAGATTGCGAACGTATCACCTGTTTAACTTTAAATACTCCGGTCTTGCGGGTAAGCACTGAAATAGCGCCGCTGGCGGGGTCCACTGTTCCGCCTATACGCACATCCTCCACGCCGTTGAAGTAGTACACCGCGTAATCGTAGGCGGAATAAGCTGCCGAGGGCTGCGCGGCGCTTATGGTGACAGCGCCGGCGCGGGTAAGCGGGATGGTCAGCGTTACGTCCCCTGGGAAGTCAATTCCCACCTTCTCAGCGCCCTTCGAATCCATGAAATACAGCTTGTACGCGGCGAAAGTGAGACCGCTCTCGTATTGTGACTGCCGGGCGAGGCGCGGAGCCAGGCCGGCCGCTCCCAGCTGCGCCTGAAGCGCGGGAGAGATGTCGGCGGCGGCGCGGAAATCGTCAGCCACCACGCGGGCCTGCTCACCGGAATTTTTCATCCAGAGCGAGGCATCGCTCTTAAGATTGTACTGGTCGGAGGCCTTAACGAAATACCACCTGACGGCGCCGACCGCCTCGGTGTAGCTGAAAGCGGCGCTGGAGAGCGTGGCAAGCAGCGCGGGGGTGCCGTCTATGGCGGTGCTGTTGTAAACCTCGTAATGTCTGACGCTGGTGGTAGCGCCGTAGACGTCGTAAAGCACCCTGTCCCAGGCCAGCGTAAAACCAGCGCCTGAAACGGAGCCGCGCGCCACGGGCGCGGCCGGCCTGGCCACGTTAAGAGTAAGCGGCAGGCTGCCCAGGTCGGAGTAGACCGTTTCAACTCCCGAGGCGTTCCTGGCCTTGCCGCGGGCGTAATAGAGCATGTTCGTATCCAGCCCGGAGAAGGCCGCGGAGGAAGCGGCGATCCAGCCGGAGCCGACGGCGGGTAAGAAATCCGGGTAGCTGGAAACCTGCACATAATACTGAGTGCCGGGCGAATTATTGGCGGTATAGTTCACCGCGAAGCCGTCGCTGGTCATATCCGCGAAACCCGCAGGGGTAGGAGGGTACGCCATGGTCATCAGCTGGGCGATATTGCTGAGGCCGCTGTAAACGGCAACATCGTCGCCAAGATAAACCATGGCGTAATAAGTGACGTTGCCGGTAAGTCCGGAAAGGCCGTAATATTCCATGGCGTTCTGGAGCGCGGTGGTGGCGAACTGCGTTACGTACGTGGAACTGGAAAAATTGTGGACCGGGTCAGTGGAATAATCGATGCGGATGACGCCCGGGCTAAAATCGTTGCCGGGGCTGGCAGGGCCGTCGTCGCCGGTCATGTTCCAGGAGAAAGTGAGCGCGCCGCCGGTGGAGGACTGCACGGCGAGCGAGTTAACAGGGTTGGGGGCTATAGCCGTGGTATAGAAAGCGGCCGTGGATGAAATTCGCCCGTAGATACCGGAATCGTCGCGCACGCGCAGGGCCGTGTAATACTGCGGGCCCGGCACCAGGTGGGAGTAAGTGCTTATGTCCACCGTTCCGGTGCTGAGGCCCACCAGGGTAAGAGAGGAAATTATACTTTCGTAGTTGGAATAGGTGACCGGGAAAGTGGCTATCTTTACCACTACCGAGGCCGCCCGCCCCCTGAGGCCGTCGCGGCCCACGCTGGTCCAACTGAGCCGGACCTGGCCTTCGGCAACCGGCTGGGTGCTGGCCGAGAGGTCCCAGATAACGCCGGGGCTGTGGCTGTCGGAAGAATGGCCGGAGAATATTTTCTTGGCGCCGCCGGCTATCTGCGCGCCGGAAACCTCCCCCACCACGGATTCAAGTATTTTAGCGGTGGAACTGGAAACAGAAAATCCGCCGGTTACGGCCTGGGTTTCAAGCGTACCGGTAAGGGCGCATGAGCATACCGGCGCCGCGATCAGCGCCGAGGCCAGAAGAACGTTCACAAGCAGCTTTTTAGTCATATCGCCATTAATCCAAAGTCGTTACCGCACTATAAAATAGCCCCAGTCGCCTAGAACTGGATCTATTGGCGCGGCTGTGGCATTACAAATGCGCAGTCCAAGACTACCGAGACCGCCATCATACGAACCCCAGGAGATGCCCGCAGTAACACCGGCCGGAGCGGTCCACACAACCTTGTCACCGGCGGCAGCCGCAACAAGAACCACAGGCGTATCAAGGCATGCTCCGGCGCCAACACTGGCCGGGTCGACAGATATTTTTCCGACAATTATATTGTTCACCTTAGTACCAGAACTTACTATCAGCCCGCCGCGCACTTCAGCGTCGCCGGTAATGGTGGCGCTGGAGGCGGTTATGCCGCCGGTCAGGGTAACAGTTCCCGCATCTATGCCGAAGGTGACAGCCAGGCCGTCGATGGAACTGATAGTCTGCTTGCCGGTGAAGGTATTGGCCCCGGTGCCTGCTTTGCTGTTTATATCCGCTACGATCACCGCAGTGGACGTTATCACGCCCGCCAGGCCTGAGCCGT
>JAVHRY010000092.1:11173-84207 GCA_036171915.1 Elusimicrobiales bacterium
TTGGCCGCGATATCCGCTACGATCACCGCAGTGGACGTTATCACGCCCGCCAGGCCTGAGCCGTCGCCCGTGGTGGACAGTTTGCCCGCCAGCTGCGTCATTATCGCGCCGGTCGACGTTATCACGCCGCCCAGCGTAGAACCGTTGCCGTAAAAGTTACCTGTTGTTGTTATAGATGAACCGCTGATGATATCGCCGTTGCCGCCGCTCATGGTCAGACTGACATTATTAAACGTCTTGTTTCCGGTTATGCTTTCCGCGCCGGCCAGGTGCGCCGCCAAAGTGTCGTCCGCCTTGGCCGCGATATCCGCTACGATCACCGCAGTGGACGTTATCACGCCCGCCAGGCTTGAGCCGTCCAGAATAGGCAGCGGGCCGCTCAGTTTGGAAGACGACATCCCGGCTATCTTAGCGTCGGTTACGGCGCTATCCTCGATCTCATTGGACCCTATGGAGGGGCCTAAAAGGGTTACGCTGGACGAATTTACCACTATATTAGCCTGGCCGACTGGACCCTCGGTGATATTGAACTGATTGCCGTCGAAGTCCATAGCGCTAGTGGCGGACACTTTTTCTACTCCGCCATTTTTGGTTGACATGGCCCCGGCGCCGGCAGTATCAGTGCCGCATGCCCAGGCCCCGCCTGAAAGTTTAATTATTTGCCCGTCGACACACCCTTCCACCGCGAGTTTGTTTTTTGTGACAGCACCGGCAAGGATAGAATTAGTATACACCGCGTCTACAGCCACGGAAGACGCCACAACCGCCGCACCGAGTATCCCGCCTGATATATTGGCCGCGCTCAGGTTCGTCAGCGCGGGACCGTCGCCATAATATTTGGCGGCGGAAGAGAAGCCCACAATGTAGATGTTGGACGAGACATGTACGCCCGCACCCAAATCCGAGGAGGCTTCCGAAGATATCTCAACGTTCTGGCTCAGCCAATACCTGTCAGCCGCTATTCCTGCCGCGTCAGCCACGGTAAAGCTGCTGGTAAAAGTCTTAATTCCGCCGACATTCTCGTTGGAGGCAAGGCGCACCAGCCCTGTCAGCGCGGAACCGTCGCCGTGGTACTCCAGGGCGGTCATAGAAGAGGAGGCAAAGATGCCTCCCGCCACGTCCAGTTTATAAAGCGGTGCGGCAGTGCCCACACCCACATTGTCGCTTAGAGTCCCAAGGTAGACCAGGCCCGAACCGGACAGCCACGGAGAAGCGCCGCCGGTCTCCAGGGAACCCCAGACGGCGCCGTTCCAGTAATTTACGCGGTTGGTCGTCGAATTATAAGCCAGCGCGCCGGTCCCCATGCCTACCGGCATAGAGGCGCCGGGGAAATTACCAAGACGCAGTTGGGAGCCGGAGATCACGGTGTCGGTGGAAATAATGGCTTGCGAATCATTATTCCCAAGGCTGCCGGCAGTAATGGCGTAAGGCGTGGAAACCAGGCGGGTACGAGGAGCCATCTCCGGGTCCGCGCCTATCGTAACTCCGAGGTAACGGGCATCTGAGCCGAAAACCGCAGGAGACAAAGCGGTAAAACTGCCAAGGCTCACATTGAAAATGCCATTGTCGGGGATTACGCCGTTATGGGTTTCGGTCCATTGCTGGACTCCGGCGGCATTATAGATCTTGAAGGTTATGTTCACCGGCCCGGCAAGCGGGTTGCCGGCTGTATCCACCAGGCGGCCCTGGTAGTTCACCATGTTCGGGGCGGCCGCAGCCATTGCCGGCAACAGTATAAGGGCCGTAAATATTTTAGCGATACAGGTTTTAAGCGTTTTCATCTTACCTCCGGAAACATCTAAGGAAATTGTTATCTTATATTCCGCTATATTTGTATATAGCAACGACTTTGCCAAATCTTTGAAACTTGTATTGCTAGATTATAGGATATACTCTGATAAGGAAATAAATCCAAAAAGTTAAATACTTGTTAATCCACTGTGTATACAATAATCCTCACTGTGTATTATAATCCACACAATTTGTAGATATATATCCACATATTTAAAAATCCAACACGAAAGCTTTGCACAGCATTCACATATCAAGAAAACGGTTGAAGTTAAGTGAAAAAGAGGCTACAATAAATTGTTGACTCCGTCACTCTTCACAATTTAACCAAATGAACAGCGCCCATAAAAACCCTGGAATAACAAAAAGGCCGCAATAAACATGCTTAGCATCTGGAAATTTTTAAGTTACTTCGAAGTCATCGGGAAATTTGCGGATTTCACCATAGGCGGAGCGTCCTTGTATTACATCTACACCGTAACCCTCTTTACCGGGTTCTGGGCGTACCTTGTTTTTCTCCTGGCAAAGAACCGGCGGGAGCTATTCCCCGGGATATTCTTAAAACCATCCATATATCTTACCCTTGCCCTGGCGTTTTATTTCTTCTATTTTGGCGACAATAACCTGTACGCGACTTATACCTACGAAGTACAGAACCTTGCCGACGCGTTCGCCGCCGTCGACGCCAACAGCCTTGCCTTAATGGCGCGCCAGACCAGGGTGGTTCCGCTTATATTCGGCGCCGCGCTTTATCTTTTTAACCTGCGGGCGCTTATCTTTATTTTATGCCTGTTCCTGGCCTTATTTTACGCCGTGTGGGAGCGGATATTCGAGGAAGTGTTCAATGTAAAAACGGCAACCGCGGTTATTTTTACCATAGTTGCCGCCATAGCGAACAAGAAAGCCCATTACTTCTTTTCCGCTTACTCCATCTTCGCGCTGTTTTTTTCTGCGCTGTTCCTCTACCGGCTGCTTCTCCTGGCCAGGGACGCGGAAAAAGATATTTCCCTTTCCCGGCTGGCGCAGCCGGTCTATCTCATACTGATGGCCTCCCTGTTCCGGCAGGAAAGCGTGGTCCTGTTTTTTGTGTATTTCACGGGGCTGTTGTTTTTTAAGAAAACGGCGGCGAAAAAAGCCGCCGCCTGCCTGCTCGCCGGGGCTATTTTGTACCTCCCCTTCCTGTACCGGGACTGGACGCACGAAGAGAACCAGCTCCTCCGGCAGAACTGGGACCAGGCTTTCGCCGGCCGGTTTTACGACGGCGGCAGGGACGGCGTTCCCGCCGGAACGCAGGGCGGTAACTCTCTGCTATTTAACGTCAGCTGCACTATAAAGTACGGCAGTCAATACCAATACCTGGACAGGCAGTCTTTTATCGACGCCGTAAAAACCACCTATCTCACCCAGCAGCCGTCGCTCATGAACGTCTGGTACAACTTAAAATACCGCTCCGCCCTGTTCCTGCGGCTCACGGGAGCCTGGCTCGCAGTTTTCATACTGAGCCTGCTGACCCTGGGGCGGTTGAGGAGCGATATAAAATATTTAGCGGTACTCTCGGCGTATATCTGGTCTATTTTCCTGATCTACCATCTCGCGAACCTCGCCATCTCCATAGGGCTGTCGTACGACTACCTGGTCCCGGCCTACCTGGCCTTCTGCCTGCCTGTTTTTAAATATTTTTACAGCAGGGCGAAGGGCGCCGCATGAGAAGCAAGATCCTGCTGTTTATCCCCATGTATAACTGCGAGAAGCAGATAACCAGGGTGATCGGCAAAATGGACGGCAGGGTACTGGAAACCATAACGGAGATTTTGATAGCGGATAACGGCAGTTCCGACGCTTCCGTAAACAAGGCCAGGCAGGCTTTGTCCGGGCTTAAAGGCGTGCGCGCCACGCTGGTACAGAACCTGCGGAATTACAGCCTGGGCGGCTCGCTGAAAATAGCTTTTAACTATTGTCTTGACAGCCATTACGACCACTGCCTCGTACTCCACGGGGACGACCAGGCCGATATCGCGGATATACTGCCGCACCTGCAAGACGAGAAATTTTTAGCGCGCGACTGCGCGTTCGGCTCCAGGTTTGAGCAGCAGTCAAGGCTAAGCGGCTACGCAAGAACCAGGATACTGGGCAATAAAGCCCTGAACGCGCTGGCCTCGCTGGCGGGGCGGCGGCGCGTATCGGACCTGGGCTCGGGGCTCAACATCTATAAGGCGGCTTATTTAAAGGACAGGGCCTACCTGCGCTTTCCCGACGGGTTGACGTTTGACGTCTACATGCTGCTGCGCTGCCTGTGGACCGGTGCGGATTTTATTTTCTTCCCAGTAAGCTGGACCGAATCCGACCAAAAGAGCAACGCCAGGGCCTTCAGGCAGGGCGCCGAGATACTGGCGCTGCTGCTTAAATATTCAATAAGCCCCGCCTCCGTCTTTGCCGCTGACCGCGGCGCGAAGACGTACGGCTTCAGGGTTATTTATTCCCAGGCGCTTTAGCTCCACGCGCTTCTCCCTCCCCCCCGCGGGCCCGCAACAAGACCTTAATATTCTGTTTCAGCCGCTGCTCAAAAACCGAGCTGGAGGTGTTCCAGGACAGGAAGGCCTTCAGCAGCTGCCCCGGCCGGGCCAAATAATACACCGCGTAGAACAGGACCGTCCCGGAAAGCTGGTATATGGACAATTCAAAAGGCCCTGCGGCCCCGCAATAGCGGTTTTTATTCTTAAGGAAAAGATTGAGGCCGAGAGAATTGAAATACCCGTCGTCCAGCGCCGGGATAATTTTTTTCTCCAGCAGGCTTTTAAAATACTCCGAGCCGGGATAAGGGGAGAACTGAAAAACCGGCGCGTCGTTCACCCCCATAAAAGCGAGCTTCAACTGCAGGAAAAGGGTCTTAAATATCTGGGCCCTTGTTTCTCCGGGGAAGCCTATTATCAGGTTGGCTTTTACCCCCAGCCCCAGTCGGCGGGCGCTCTTCACCACCTTTGTAAAAGCCTTAAGGTCCAGGTTCTTGCCCGCCGCGTCCAGCACCTGGCCGGACCCGCTTTCGGGGGCGAAACCCAGATACCTGGCCCCGCTGGCGCTTGCCAGCCCAAGGAGTTCTTCATCCAGGGCTTCAAAGCGGGTCCCGGAAGCCATCTGCCAGGTTATTTTTAATTTCCGGGCCAGCAGCAGCGCGCAAAAGTCATGCAGCCATTGTTTCCCTATAATAGGGGACAGGTCGTAAAATTCCACGCATTGTACGCCGTATTTCTTTATATACAGCTCAATCTCATCAACTACGTTCTGCGGGCTTCTGTGAATGTAATAATCCCCCCACATGCCGGGGTTCGAACAGAATTTGCATGAGTACGGGCACCCGCGGCTGGAGAGTATCGGCAGTGTCCTGCCCTGATAAGGGCCGTGCGACAGCCCGGCCCGGAAATAGTTTTCAACCGGGACCGCGTCCCATAAAGGCAACGGCATCCCGTCAAGCGCGGCTATCCTGGCCCTCGGCGGGGTTTTTAAAAAAGCCCCGTCTTTTCTGAAAGCGATACCGTTTATTTTTTCTATGCCGGAACCGCCGGACAGGGCCCCGGCGAGTTCACTTAAGGTTTCCTCGCCCTCCCCGATAACGGCGATATCTATTCCCGGAGCCTGGGCCAGCACAAGTTCGGGCAGGGCGGAAACATGCTCCCCCCCGGCCACAATTTTTATGCCGGGTAAAGCCGCCTTTATTATTTTCACAACTTCCCTGTTGAACGGCCATTCCGGGGAAAACATGCAGGAAACCCCCAGCACGGCCGTATCGCGCGGGATTTTGCGGATTATTTCCGCTATAGCCAAGCCCCGGTATTTGTAGTTTTTTACCCCCGGGAGGACCGCGATATTTTCAAGCCCTTCGCCCAGAGAATCTATAACCGTAACAGGGAAACCGTGAATTGTCAGGTATGCCGCCAGGCTTGCCAGAGCCAGCGGCGGGGCGACGGAGGAAACATTGAACTGCCCCTCCGGCACCGGCGTAGGGAAGCGCAGCAGGGTGAGCCGCATCTTAGCTCCCGCCCGGACCGGGCCGCGGGAAAACGGGAGCACCTGTTCTTTTCAGGAACCTCCCGGCTATGTTCATTTTAGCGAACCTGTCCACATCCCCGGGGATCCCCAGCCCGTACATCCCGTTGAATTCTTCCCCCACGTTGAACAGGGCGACCCGGAGCCCCTTCGCCAGCATTTCGTTGTAAACGGGTGCGACATAAAATTCGCCGTTCACCCGGAAATCTTTTTTGATCATGCTTTCGGCGGCCTCTACAAAACAGCGCCCGCGCTTGAAGTTATAGACGCCCACGGTCGCCTCGTTCGACACCACCTGTTTTTCAACCACTTCCACTGCCCTGCCCAGCCCGTCCAGCCTTACGAACGACCACTTGGGATCGTCCGCCAGCATTGTCATTATAAGGCCGTCCGCGCCCGCCATGGCGTTCAAATAAGCGTCGATATCGACGTCCGCCAGCTGGTCGCTGTTGGCCAACATTAAAGGCTCGTCGTTGTTTATCAGCTCTTTGGCCAGCAGCACAGTGCAGGCGGCGCCGGCGGTCAGCCCGGGGACCGCGATAATTTCACAGCCGGGCTCCAGCGCTCTTAAAACCTTGTCTATGCCGTACCGGGAAAGGTGTTCTTCCCGGCAGAGAAAAATAAACCTGTGCGGCGCCAGGGGCCTCAGGTTGCTGATCACGTAGTTTATGATCGGGACCCCGTCTATGGGGATAAGCGGTTTCGGCAGGGTAAACCCGGCTTCCGCGAAACGCCTGCCCTCCCCAGCCATCGGGATAACTATATTAAGCATGCTAAGGCCGCCCCGTACTGAATTTGTCGTCCGGGGCTCCGGGGACCTTGACCACCACGGTTACCACGTCGGACTCCGCCCTGAAGTCGGCGCTTTCCCCCGGCTCAACAACTATAATATCACCGGCCCCGTATTTTACGCCGTTCATCTCCGCGCTCCCTGAAATTATGGCCGTTACCTCCGTAGCTATTTTATGGAAGTGGGCCCCGCCATAATAGCCTTTCTTATATTCTTTAACCCCCACCTCCGCGGACGGCGTCGCCAGGCAGGAGGGCGTGAAGCCGCCGACGAACCAGCCGCGCGTCATATCCTTTAATTTATATTTTTTCATTTCAAGTCCGTTCCCCTGGCGGCCGCGATTATCCGCTCCTTCACGAAAGCATAACAGACCTCTTTAATATCCCTTACCCTGGCCACATGCGCCCCAGAACCGTAAGCGGCCTTTAAGCCCGCGGGATGGTCCTCCACAACAAGGCATTCCGCGGGCGCCAGCTTTAACCGGAGGAACGCCTCCAGGTAAATCCGGGGGTCAGGCTTGGACTTCGGGACGTCCTGGTTGCCCAGGTAAAAATCAAAATAGCCTGCCAGGCCGCTCCCGGAGAGCGCGGCGGCTATGGTTTCCCTGGTAGAATTTGAAGCCGCCGCAAGTTTATAACCTTCAGCTTTCAGCCTGCGCAGCATCTCCGTGCGCGCGCCGCAGGGCCGGCAGTTTCCCGCAACAAGTTCAATGGTATAGCGCTGCTTCAGCGCGTTTATTGAAGAATAAAGCTCCGCCGGCAGCCCCTTCAGCCTGGACATGAGCTTAAGCTTTTCCCTTGTAGGCAGCCCTTCGTAATGGCGCTCGTGCTCCTCCCTGGTAAGAGTGAAGCCGTGTTCGGAAAGCGCGCGGCTGAGGGCCTGGTAATGCCAATCCCCGGTGTCCACGAGCACGCCGTCCAGGTCGAAGATTACGGCCTTAATTACGCCCATTAAAATACAGTTCCGCCCGCCGCGGAAAATCCGTGCAAAGCATCAGCTGGCCACTCCCGGCAGCCGCCTCTATTTTTTTCAGTTCCCGCCAGGTTTTTTTAAAATTCCTGTTATGCAGCTCCGGGGACACTACGCAGACCCGTTTATCGCTGGCCAAGTGTTCTTTTATGGCCTCCGGGCCTATCCAGCTGCTGTAGAACTCGTCCAGCCAGACGCCCCGCGCCTTACCGTAAAAGGCCGGGGCCCGTTCGTATTCGCTTTGCCGCGTAAATATTTTCATGCCGCTCTTTAAATATTCAACCCCGTCAGGAACGGACATGTCAAAAACGAAATAGTTCTTGATCCTGAATCTCTTGACAAGGGCAAGCAGCCTTCCCTGCAGGCCGCAGGCTTTAATGTTCAAAGCCAGGGGCGGCTGCGGTTTTAACGGCGCGTAGACCTTCAAGAATTTTTCAAGCTTGACGGCCCGCGCCGTAGGCAGGCCGTGAGACACCACGAGTCCGCGGGCAAGATCGCGTATATCCAGCTCGGCGCCTAAGCCGGCCCGCAGAGCGGCCCGGAAACTTGCAGGCTTATTGGCCCTGTGCCAGAGTATTTGCATGCTGTCCTTTCCCGCCTAACGTTTTACACCCAGGCCGTAGGCCTTTATTTTGTCATAAAGCGCCTTCCTGTCAATGGAAAGCAGTTTCGCGGCCCTGACCTTGTTGCCGCCGGCGGCAGCCAGGGCCGCCGTTATGAGGCGCACCTCGGTTTCGGCCCTGGCCCGCCTCAGGCTTTCTTTCATGTTCAGGTCCAGTGGCCCGGCGGCGGTTTCGGGCGCGCGGGCCGCCGGGTAAGGCTGCCCTTCAAGCCCCAGGTGAACGGGCAGGATCTCACCGCCGCTGAGCAGTGCGGCCCTTATTATCACATTACGCAGTTCGCGCACATTCCCCGGCCAGTTGTAGGCGGCCAGGGCGGCCAGCGCCGACTCTGAAATGGTTTCGATTTTTTTATTTACCAGTTTCTCCGCTTCCCGCAGGAAAAAAACCGCGAGTACGGGGATATCTTCTTTCCGCTCGGCCAGGGCCGGCACCCGCACGGTAAACTGGTTCAGGCGGTGGTAGAGGTCCTCCCTGAACACCCCTTCCCTTATTTCCCCGGGCAGGTCACGGTTGGCAGCCGCGATAATGCGCGCGTCCACCGGGATGTCTTTTTTGCCGCCGAGGTGGCGTATTTTCCTTTCTTCCAGCACGCGCAGCAGCTTGGCCTGCGTAGCCGCGGTAAGGTTGGCTATTTCATCCAGGAAGAGCGTGCCGCAGAAAGCCATTTCAAAAAGGCCCGGCTTGCGCCTGTCCGCCCCGGTAAACGCCCCGCGCTCATAGCCAAAAAGTTCGCTCTCCACCAGGTTCTCCGGCAGCGCGCCGCAGTCAAGCGCCACAAAAGGGTTTGAGTTCCTGGGGCTCAGGCGGTGGATCTCGCGCGCCCAGACTTCCTTGCCGGAGCCGGACGGGCCGGAAAGGATCACGGTAAGGTCGGTGGCGGCCACCTGCGCGGCCAGGGCGGAGACCTGGCGCATTACGCGGCTGGGGCCCAGCACCGGCCCCTGGCCCTGGGCGCTTTTTACATGGCTGCGCAGCGCTTCGAATTCCTGCTTAAGCCGGCGCTCTTTTATGGCGTGTTCCATTATCATCAGCAATTCTTCATTCCCGAAGGGCTTTACCAGGTAGTCCAGAGCGCCGAGCTTCATGGCTCTTACCGCGCTCTGCACGTCGGCGTGCCCGGTAAGTATCACCACCGGCAGCCCGGGGTCTTCCCCTTTAAGTTTTTCAAGCACCGCCAGGCCGTCGGCGTCGCCCAGCTTAAGATCCAGCACAACGGCGTCAAAGGCAAAGCTCTCGGCGAAGTCCACGGCCTCCGCCCCGGAAGCCGCGGCGGTGCAGGCATGCCGCCCGGACTCAAGCGCGGCTTTAAGCACAAAGCGGGTGTCTTCGTCGTCCTCGGCTATTAAAATATTTCCCATTAGTCCCTGTTATCCCCTTCCCGGCCGGTGTAAAGCGGCTTATACTATTTTCCGGAACCGCAGGCTCACCACGGCTCCGCCGTCCGGAGAGGGCTGCACGCTTATCCGCCCGCCGTGCTCGTCCATTATCTGGCGGGCCAGGTAAAGCCCCAGGCCGGTTCCATTTTCCTTGGTGGTAAAAAAAGGCTGAAAAATATTTTCAAGGACCGCCGGCTCCAGCCCCGGTCCGTTGTCGGAGATAGTTAAGAAAACTTCGCCCTCCGCCTCAAGCCAGCCCGAAGCTATCTTTATAGTCCCGTCCCGCCGTCCGGCAAGCGCCTGTGCGGCATTATTAAGCAGGTTGTAAATTACGCTGTGCATGTAGCGCGGGTCCAGGAAGACCTTCGGCGCCTTGTCGAAGTTTTTTTCAACGCCGATCTTTGCGGCTTTAAGGGAGCTGTCCATAAGCCCCAGGGCGTATTCGGCGGCTTCAGTTGCCGAATACGGTTCAAGCCGGCACATGCCGCTGTGCGAGAAATCCAGCAGGGTCTTAACTATTTTAGAAGCGCGCCGCGCGTTGCGCTCTATCAGCTCCGCCGAAGACCGGACCTGCTCCGTCTGGCCCTCCTGCGCCCGCAGCAGTTCCGAGGCGGACAGGATAACGTGCAGCGGGCTCTTTATATCGTGCGCGAACATGGAGGTGAGCTGGCCGATGGAGGTGAGGCGCCCCAGTTTGCGGGCCGCGTTACGGAAAGCGTGGGGGTCTTTGAGCAGCGCCCACTCGTCGGGGGAAACCGGGGACAGGTAAAGGCAGAAACCGTTGACCCCGCCGGCGTCGTCTTTAAGCGCCTGCGCCGTCAGAAAGATCCGGACTATGCTGCGCTGGGCGGTAAGCAGGTAAAAACAGTAGTTGCGCACGATGCCGTTCTTAACGGCCAGCCCGGCCAGGCGCGAAAACTCCTTAAAGTCTTTTTCAAGCATCAGGGACGCTGCGGAGTTCCCGGTTATGGCGTTTTTTTCCCAGCCGAGCAGGACCAGGGCGCTGTTATTTACCAGCAGTACGGTAAGTTGCCTGTCCAGCACCAGCGCGGGCTCCGGCGAATTGACGAAAATAGAGTTAAAAAGGCTGCGCTGTATTCCGTGCAGTTGAGACTCGTCGCTTCCGGTCATAAATTTTTCCTATAGAGGTTTACCGAGCGGCGGGAAACCTTGAGCCCGTAACCGGCCCGAAGTGCCGCCGCCAAAGCCGCGTCGGTCATTTTTATTCCGCCCTCCCCCAGGACTTCCATTATTTTACCAATTACAAAATCCTTTTTAGCAAAGAAAAGACTTCTTAATTTTATTTCCTCTCCACCGGGAATAATTACGGTTTTAAGCGCTATCAGCCTTGAAAGAGTGCCGGGGTTCAGGCCCAGCCTGTCGGCAAGCTGCCGCTGGCTTAAAGGCTTAAGCGGGCCCCGGCCCGACAAAAAATCCGCCTGCGCTTCCATCAGCGCGGAGAGCGCCCTGTGCAGCCCGTCCTTGCGCCAGGACAGGCGCTGCGCCATGGAAGCCAGCGCCCGCGCCCGCGCTCTTTCCTGGCGGCTGAGCCCGCCGCTTTTAAGCAGCCGCGAAAAGGCCGGCCCGTTTATGACGTAGGCGCCGCGGAAATAGGACGGGTTAAGATAGGAAGCGTACAGGCGCCCTTCTTCGGCGCAGATCTTCGCGGCGCAACGCAGATACACCGCCGGCAGGGCGGCCGGGGCGGTGCGCTCGTGGGCAAGAATAAAAGCGTCCGCGAACCCCCTGAGCGCGGCGGTTTGGGCTTCGCTTATGCCGCAGGCCAGGGCGGACTCCTCCACGGAGCGCCGCCGGCCTGAAAGGAAATATTCGGAAAAAGCCGCCTCGCCCACGCGCCCGGCCAGCGCCGCCATGGCGGGCCGGTCGGAGAGCCACTCGCCGGCGCTGGCTCCGGAAGCCGCGGCAGCCAGGGCAGCGTCGGACACGGCGTAGGAAAAAGCGTAAGAAGCGCCGGCGAACTTGCGCCGGACGACCGGCGCGTCCCCGCCCGTCCCGGGGGCGCAAAGCCTGGCGAACAGCGGGTCGGCCTTCAGCTCGGCCTCCAGGCGCAGAAAATCCTCCTCCGGCGCCGCCAGCACCGAAAACAGCCGCAAGTCCTGGCGCAGCACCTGCGCCTGGGAAAGATCAAGTCCCTGTTTCTTCCGTTTTTCCATTGGAGAAATCCTAAACTGAATTATAACAATTTTGCCCCTTTTAGGAGGTTTAAGCCCCAGCCGTCGGCAGAATTGACATACGGCGTTATGATTGATAGATTAACCCTAATCCCTATTTTCAGGACCTTTAAGGACACAACAAGAATGAAAACTATTCCGATCTACAGAAAACCCGTCACCCTCAGCGAAAACCAGGCGAAGGTTATCAAGGACAAATACCTGCGCGGCGAAAGCACGGTTGAGGAACTCTTTGAGCGCGTGGCGCATAATATTTCCCTTTCCGAACTCGTTTTCCACCCCGACGCCGGACAATGGGGCCTTTTTGAAGGAGTCCGCTGCCGCGTAGCCGGAGCGGGCGGCGCGGAAAATTCTTCGCGTTCGCTGCTTTTTCACGATGGGATCTCCGAAGCCTCGGAGCGCGAAGCTAATTTCCTCAGGTTCACCGCCAACCTCGAGAACGCCTATAAAACCATCCCCGCGGCCCGCGAAGCCGCCGACCGCAGGCGCGCGGAGTTCTACGGCCTTATGGCCCAATTCGACTTCCTGCCGAACTCCCCCACCCTGATGAACGCGGGCCGCGAGCTGCAGCAGCTGTCCGCCTGCTACGTGCTGCCCGTGCCGGACTCCATGGAAGGCATAGCCAAAGCGCTCACCGCCCAGAGCCTTATACAGAAATCCGGCGGCGGCACGGGCTTTTCTTTCTGCCGCGTGCGCCCCAAAGGTGATACGGTAAAGAAAACCAACGGCGTGGCCTCCGGCGCAATTTCGTTCATGAAGCTTTTTGACAAGCTGACCGACGTGGTAAAGCAGGGCGGCACGCGCCGCGGCGCCAATATGGGCATACTGCCCTACTGGCACCCGGAGATAAAAGAGTTCATCGCCATAAAGTCCCAGCCGGGCGCGCTTGAAAATTTCAATATTTCAATAGCGCTGGACGACAAATTCATGAAAGCCGCGGCGGCCAACGCCGGCTACGACCTGATAAACCCGCGCGACGGCCGGGCAGCCGGCTCCATGAAAGCCAAAGAAATATTTACCGCGCTGGTAAATTCCGCCTGGGAGACCGGCGACCCCGGCATAGTTTTTCTTGACCTCATCAACGAGACCAATTCCAATCCCACCCCGGCGCTGGGGCAGATAGAGAGCACAAACCCCTGCGGAGAACAGCCTTTGTTGCCGTGGGAATCCTGCAACCTGGGGTCTATAAACCTGGCGAATTTCGTTGTAAAAGGCGCGAACGGAGCCGGAATGGACTGGGACCGCCTGGGCGCCACCGTTTTCAAGGCGGTGCGTTTTCTGGACGACGTTATAGAGATAAACAATTATCCGCTGCCGGAAATTGAGAAGATAGCCAAGGGCAACCGCAAGATAGGCCTGGGCGTTATGGGCTGGGCCGAAACCGCCGTAAAACTGGGCGCGGCTTACGACAGCCCGCAGGGTCTTAAGACCGCCGAAGAGGTGATGAAATACATTAACGAGCGCGCGCTTGAAGCCTCCGTTGAACTGGCCAAAGAACGCGGGGTTTTTTCGAATTGGAAAGACTCAATTTACGACGCGCAGGGGAAACATTTCAGGGGCGCGGCGGCCAGGCCCAGGAACGCCTCGCGCACTACCATCGCCCCCACCGGCACCATAGCGATAGCGGCCGGGCTGCAGGGCTCGGGCATAGAGCCTTTTTTCGCCATCGCTTACACCCGCTATAACGCAAGAGCGCTGGACGCCATAAAGAACAACCGGGACCCGGAAGCCAAAGACACCTTCTATGAAGTAAATACGCTGTTCAAGCAGGCGGCAAAGGAACACGGTTATTTCGGCCTGGACGAGGCCGCGCTGTGGAGGAAAATAGAGACCAATCATAAATCTATACGCGGCATACCAGAGATCCCCAAACGGATACAAGATCTTTTCCCGACCGCCCACGACGTATCCATAGAGAACCACGTAAGGATACAGGCGGCTTTCCAGAAGCATACGGACAACGCCGTTTCAAAGACCATCAACATGCCGAACTCCGCCTCCGCGGAGGACGTAAAGAACTGCTACCTGCTGGCGCATAAGCTGGGCTGCAAGGGAATTACGGTTTACCGCGACGGCTGCAAGGCCCAGCAGGTGCTTAATCTCGACGCGAACGCTCCCCGGCAGGCAAAGACGAAAAAAAGGAAAGCCGCGCAGCAGTCTTTCGGCGTTTCTTCGGAATACTTCCAGCTCAAGACCGGTTACGGCCCCCTGCACGTGCATATAAACTACGACGAGCACGGCCCCTCGCAGATCTTCACCAACATGCCCCCCCTGGGCACCGAGATCAGCGGGCTTACCTCGCTTATCGGCATACTGCTTTCCAAATACCTGGAGGAAGGCGGCGACCCCGTCAAGATCATAAAACATCTCAACTCCATTAAGGGCGACCGGCCGATGGGGCTGGGTGATAACCGGGTTAATTCTATAGCCCACGGCATAGCTTTGGCGCTAAGGAGCCACCTTAAGCGCACGGGGATAATATCCTCAGACCAGGATATTAACGGGGTGGAGAAACTGGAACTCTGGGAAGCCTCCCGCACCCAGTACTGCCCGAAATGTTATTCTTCCAACGTCAGCTACGAATCCGGCTGCTCCGGCCCCGCCTGCCACGACTGCGGCTACTCGGAGTGCTCCTGAACCCGCCCGCAGAACGGATAAAAACCCCGCGCCAGGAACGCGGTGTTTTTATTTTAACCCCAAAGGCGGGCATATTTTATAAAATGTATTGATGAACAAGGGGCTTTTTATCGTTTTGGAAGGGCCGGACCGGGCCGGAAAATCCACGCAGGCCGCGCTGCTGAAAGCGTGGCTTGAAAGCCTCGGTCGGGTAGTGTTGGTAACGCGCGAGCCCGGCGGCACATACCTGTCCGAAAAAATACGCAGGATACTGCTGGACCCGAAAAGCAATATAGAGCCGCTCACCGAGCTATTCCTCTACGAGACCTCGCGCGTAAAACACACGCTTGAAAAGATAATCCCGGCGCTCAAAGCCCGTAAAGTGATAATCTCCGACCGCTACACCCTTTCCACAACTGCGTACCAGGGTTACGGGCGCGGCCTGGACCTCAAGATAGTGGAAACTCTCAACAGGATCGCCACGCTTAATTTAAAACCGGACCTGACGATAGTGATGGATATCCCGGACAAAGTTTTCGCGAAACGCGAACGCCTTGCCCAGAAAGTCTCCGGCCCCGACCGCATCGAAAGCGCCTCCGCCGCGTTCCGCAAGCGGGTAAACAGCGCGTACAAACTACTGGCCCGGCGCCCCGGGATAACGCGCGTGGACGGGGGCCGGACGGTGGAAGAGATACAGGCCGACATCCGCGCCCGCGTGGGAAAGATTTTGAGCGCAAAGCATAGAACGCGAACCGGAAAGCGTTAATGAAAAGTCTCCAGACCTTAAATACTGTTCCCGATTCACGGTTCACGATTCGCTCCTGATATGTCATTTTCAAACGTACTCGGCCAGGACAGAACCATTAAACGCCTGCGCGCGCTGGTGGAGACCGCAAGAATACCGCCGGCGATGATCTTCCACGGGGCCCCGGGCACAGGGAAGTTCCTGACCGCGCTGGAATTCGCCAAGGCGCTTAACTGTTCCCACACCGAGCATAAAGAAAAACCCGCCGCCCCGCCGCCCCCCGCCGATGACGACCTTTTCGCGCAGGCGGCCCCCACGCCCCCGGCCGTACCTGTTGCCGAACCTGCAAAAAAACATTCGGACATGTCGGATTCCTGCGGGATGTGCTTATCCTGCCTTCAGGCGCAAAGCGGGGCGCACCCCGACATCCGCGTGGTGGACACGGCTTTCCAGGCCGCGCTGCTGGACGAAGCGGAGAGCGCGAATCTTAAGATAGACACCATGCGCGAGCTCACGCGCTGGGCCCAGCAGAAGCCTATGCTTTCCGCCTGGAAGGTTTTTATAGTGCGCGACGCCGAGGCGCTGATGCCGCAGGCCCAGAACGCGCTGCTTAAGACCCTGGAGGAGCCGCCGCGCGGCACGCTGGTCATACTTACAGTTTCGAAGAAGACCTCGCTGCTGGCCACTATTCTTTCCCGCTGCTGCTTAATAGAATTCGGGCTGCTGCCGTCCGCCGCGGCGCGCGCCATCCTTGAGGCGTCGGGGAAGGATCCCCGCGAAGCCGCCGCCATGGCTGCGATAGGGCGCGGTTCGCTCGAAAAGGCCGGGGAAGCCGGCGGTTTTCTAAAGCGGGTCACGGCCTTGCGCACCGGGGACCCGGCCAGGATCTTTAAATTTTCAGCCGGCCTCAGCCGCGACAGCCACAAAGCGCGTTCGGAAGTCAAAACGCTGCTGGACCTCATACTTCTGAGGGAACGCGCCGCCTGGAGCGGCGCCCAGGGCCCGGCCAAGGCAAGGCTGACCGCCCTGCTCCGGCGCACGCTGGACCTGAGGCGCATGGCGGACCGCAACGTCTCTTACCTGCTCCTGCTTGAAACAGCCCTGCTGGAAAGCGAGCGGGCGGGAATAAAATTAGAAGACCTGATAAGGACGGAATAAAGAATGAACACTAAAAAGTACTACATTACCACGCCGCTTTATTACGCGAACGACAAGCCGCACCTGGGCCACGCCTATACCACGCTCGCCGCGGACATCCTGGCCCGGCACCTGCGCTCTAAAGACATCCCGGTATATTTCCAGACCGGCACCGACGAACACGGCTCCAATATAGAAAAAATAGCCAGGGAAAAAGGCGTGGAACCAAAAGCCTGGTGCGACGGGATCTCCGCGGACTTCAGGGAACTCTGGAAGGCTCTCAATATAAACTACGACAAGTTCATCCGCACCACTGACCCCGGGCACGAGGCCGCGGTACAGGCGGTATTTGAATATCTCATAAAAACCGGCGACATCTACCTGGGCTCCTACTCGGGGCTCTACTGCAGTTCCTGCGAGGCCTTCTACGACGAGGGCGAGCTGAAGGACAAGAACTGCCCCGTCCACGCCAGGCCCGTAGAGCAAGTCAGCGAAGAAACTTATTTCTTCAAGCTTTCAAAATACGAGGGGGCGCTGCTGAAATATTACGAGCAGCACCCGGATTTCCTCTCGCCGCGTTACCGTTCCCAGGAACTCATCAACTTCGCCAGGTCCGGGCTTAAGGATATTTCCGTTTCGCGCACAAAAGTAAGCTGGGGTGTAAAGGTACGATCGAACCCCGGGCACACGGTCTATGTCTGGTTCGACGCCCTGCTTAATTACGCCACCGGGGCCGGCTACAACCCGGAGAACCCCTCCCCTGATTTCCCCACGCTCTGGCCGGCCGACTTGCACCTGGTGGGCAAGGAGATCTTCCGTTTCCACGGAGTGATCTGGCCCGCCATGCTGATGGCGCTGGGGCTGGAACTGCCGCGCAAGGTTTACGCGCACGGCTGGTGGACGATAAACGGCGACAAGATGTCCAAGTCCCGCGGCAACTTCATAAAGGCCGAGGATGTGGTAAAGGATTACGGGGTGGACGCTCTGCGCTATTTTATCTTCAGGGAAGTCACCTTCGGACAGGACGGGGATTTTTCAATGGACGCCTTCAAGCGCCGCTATAACTCGGATCTGGCCAACGACCTCGGCAACCTTTTTTCCAGGGTAATGAACATGGCGGCTAAATGCCTGGACAACCGCCTGCCGGAAAAGCCGGAGGAGTCCGCCACTTTCAGGGAACTCTCGTCGTGGACCCCGGCCATACACCGCAGCCTGGAGGACCTGCAATTCAGCGAGGCCCTTGAGAAGATCTGGCAGGGCGTCAGCACGCTTAACCGCCTGGTGGACACGCAAAAACCCTGGGTAATGGCCAAGACAGATCCCGCGGCTTTAAAAGCGTTCCTTCATGAAATGATCTGGTGCCTGCGCCTTATAGCCGGTTGGATAGACCCCTTCATGCCGGACACGGCCAGCCGCATGTACCTGCAGCTGGGAGTCGGCAAGCCCTCGGTTCCCGGAGTGGAACCGCAGAAAGTCCCGCCCCTGTTCCCGCGCAAACAATAGGGAAACGTCGTAAATAAAAAACCCGGGGCAAGCCCCGGGTTTTTTTATTCCCCGTGTTTTCAGGGCAGAACTTCTTTATTGCTGAATATTTTCCTGAAGGCCCCGTACAACCCCGCGATAACGCCGGAGACCGCGTACAGGGAAAAGAACATGAACAGCGCGTCCTGCGGGTAAGCCACTATCATGGAAAGAATGGCCGTTATCACCAATATTCCCTTTATCGAATTGGGCTTCAGCATGCCCCCCTTGAAGGCCGCATAAGGGGCCGAGGAGACCATCAGCAGGGCCAGCGCTATCATTATGAACGGTATCGCGGCGTAGACAAAAGGCATCTGTTCCATTACCAGGCGGATATTGCGCGTCCCGCCCTCGCCCTCAAGCATGCTGTAGGCGAGCACAAAAGACACCAGTATCCCCGCGGCTCCGGGGATAGGCAGGCCCTGGAAGTAATCCTTGGAACTTCCGCCGAAATGAGATTTAACGTTATACCGGGCCAGGCGCAGCGCGCCGCAAAGGACGTAGAGAAAAGCCACCGGGTAGCCCCAGAAGCCGTAATCCTTAAGCGCGAACTTGTAGATAAGGTACGCAGGAGCGATACCGAAAGAGATCCAGTCTGACAGGGAATCTATCTCCACGCCGAAGGAACTCTCGCCGTGCACCAGGCGGGCCACCCGGCCGTCCAGCATGTCCATGACGTAGGAAAGCATTATAAACCAGGCGGCCACCACGTAATTGCTTTCAGAAGCTGAAAGTATGGCGAAGAAGCCGAAGGCCATGTTGGCTATGGTGAAAATAGACGGCAGAACCACCGCCCCGGTCTTTTTAAGTTTCTCAATATCTATGCGTTTTTTATCCTGTATTTCTTCCATTTTATAATCCTCTTCATGAACGGATGAATGCCCGGAATTTACCAGATGCCCAGCAAGGTCTCGGCGCCGGCCACTTTATCTCCCGGCTTCACCATCACCTTGACGGTATCCGGCAGGTAGACCGCCACCTGGGAACCGAAATAGATCATCCCCACGCGCTCGCCTATCTTAACGTCCTGGCCTTCTTTAACGTAGCAGGCTATGCGCCGCGCTATGGCGCCGGTTATCTGCTCCATCTCAACGGAGCGGCCGTATTCGCCGCTTATGCGGATAAGGTTGCGCTCGTTCTGGGCGGCTTCCGGCGCGTAAGCCAGGGCGAACTTCCCCCTGGTGTATTTGATCTTTTCTATCCTGCCTTCCATGGGAGCGCGCTGCACGTGCACGTTGAACACGGACAGGAAGATGCGGATCACCGTCACCCCTGGAGTTCCCTCGTTCTTTATAGTCATAACCGTGCCGTCGGCGGGGCAGGCTATTTCACCGGGAGCGAATACCCGGTCGCGCTCGGGGTCGCGAAAAAAGTAGGCTGAAAACGCGGCAAAAGCCAGTCCCAAAAACAGCACCGGCACCCCGGCCAGCCTGGACCATGCCGTCAGGATACCCCCGACAGCCGCCGCCGCAACGCCGATAATTATAAGTTTTATTCCCACAGGCGCAAATCCCATATTATCCTCCGGAGTCTGCCGTCGCGAAATCTTAATGGGCATGGTGGGACTCGAACCCACACGGCCTTGCGGCCAACGAATTTTAAGTCCGTCGCGTCTACCAGTTCCGCCACAAGCCCTTAACGCTTCCGGCCTATTATTCTACTAATTTTACCGGCGTTCCTTGCGCAGTTCGGAGTCGGCAAGCCGCTGAAAACTTTCGCAGGTGAGGGTTTTAACGCTTTCGGCGGCGGCACGGTCGCGCAGGCCGTTATCGGAGGTGACTATTATGGCGCGTATCCCCTCCCGGTGCATAAAGTAGCCGCGCTCCGCCAGCATTTCGTCGGCCGGCTCGGAGTCGCTGAAGTAAACCGTTATGGAAGGCCCGGAGGGGCAGGAGCGGTAAGGGCCGTCAAAGACAACGCGGAAGCACGAGGCTTTCAGGCTTTCCGTCCTGGAAACGTCGACAAGCCACTGCATAAATTCTCGTTCAAGCTCCGCGGCTGAAGCGCCGCCCGCCTTCTCCCAGAAGCGCATGGAGAAGTTTGAACCGTCCACAAGGTATACCGTGGGTTTTGTTGAAAAGCGCTTCATTTAAGGCCTACCTGCAGCGTCCGTATCTTCCTGAGCTTGCGCTCAATTTTAAGCCCCAGCTGCTTCTGGAGCTGGATATTGATACCCTTGGCTTCGCGCGAAGTAAAATCAAAATTATAGGAGAACGGCCCCCCCGCTCCCGTCTCGTCAAGCACCGGGTCTTTTACAAAATCTTTTATCGCGGCCGCCAGAACTCCGAAAGAAGCCCCGTCCGCGCTGAACACCGTCCCCTCGAACTTAGAGCCGCCGAAGTTTTCCGCGGACTTGATGTTTATCGGCCCGCCTGGGGCGGCCTTCAGCACGTAAACCTCGCCTTCGCGAACCGTCTCTTTAACTTTAAGCCCCAGGGCTGTTTCAAGACCGTTAAGGAAAAAACCGCGTTTATCCCCAGCGCGGCCCGGCGGGAGCCGCAGCCGGATATCGTAGCTTGCCGCCATGACCTTTTTCGCCTCAGGGTTCACTTCAAGTTTATCCACTCTGCCGAAAACAGACTCCAGCGCGTATTCAAGCGGCATGCCGGTGGCGCGCATAAACTCCGGGCCGTACTGCGCCGTACCGCCGCCGGACCGGCCGGCGGCTATATAAAATTCCGCCAGGACTTCGGGAGTTGAAAGCTGAACGCCAGCCGCGTCCGCTCCGCCGCCTTTTACCTGGCCCGCTCCTCCCGAAATAAGCCCTTCCACCGACTCCTCCGTAACGTCGGAGGGGGAGGTTAAAGCCGCCACCTTCCCGTCCCGGCCCACCAGCACGGTGTACGGGCGCCCGTATACGCGGAACGCCTTGAACACCTCAGCCTCGGCTTCGGGCGCTATCCAGCCGCCCAACTGGTGGTCCTTCAGGAAAGCGCGCACTTCAACCTCGCTCTCGTCAGTAACGGAAATAAAAACTACGGGCTTGCCCTTGAATTTTTCCACAAGTTGATTTAAATGCGGGATATTTTCGACACAGGGTTCGCACCAGGTGGCAAAAAATTCAATGACGGCTGCCTTGTTGTCCAGATCCGCCCAGCCTTTCAAGCCCGGGAACGGGGCGTTTATCAGTTTTTTAAGGCGCAGCTCGGGGGAGGGTTGCCCGGTTTTTACAAGCCTGGGGCGTTCTACGGGCTGCTTTTGACAGGCTGCCAGTGCCAGCAAAAGGGCTGCAAAACATATTTTTTTCATAGCTTTAAACCGGGATACGGTGCAGGGTAACCCCGTAACGGCGGCCGCCCTCCGCAGCTCCGGCGCAGGTGAGCACGGGGAAAGGCGCAAAATCCGCGGCATTAAGCGCGGCGCTGCAGGCCGCTCCGGCGGGTCCGGAAACAAGTACCTGCGCCTGGAAATAGCGCCCGGGGCAGGTTTCGGTTTTGCCGGCGTAAGGGCAGACGGCGTAGAAATCCAGCCGGACCTTGATCTCGCCGCCGTCCAGTGCCAGGGTTTCGCAAGCAGATGACGCCGCCGCCTCTCCGGGGACGGAGGGCAGGCTCAGGCGGGCCGTTACCGGGTGGTTGCGTTCGCCGGGAACAGGCAGGCCGCATTTCCCGTCCGGGCACTCCTGGGTCCAGGCTGAAAGATAGCCGGACAGTTCAAGGCCGGGCTCGCCTACCGAAGCCGCGATAGGCCTGGTTATCAGTACGGCCAGGATCAGGAGCGGTCTTTTCATCTGTTATATTTTACTAAATATTGCGGCCATGGCTTTTGCGGCCGGCGCCAAGTTGGGCCGCGGCATTTATTGCGCCCCGCGCCTATTCGCTTTCTCACTTGTTTTTTGCTATATTTCAGTAACTATGGCGACCTCAAATATAAAGTTCGGCACCTCAGGCTGGAGGGCTATAATTGCCGAAGATTTCAATCTCTCGAACCTGCGCCGCGTCAGCCACGCGGTAGCCGACCACGTTAACAACAACAAGGAATACGGCTACAGGGGAGAGGAATACCTGCTGAATCTGAGAAAAAAAGGCAAGCCGGTCCCTAAAACGGCGACCATAATCATAGGGTACGACACGCGCTACCTGTCGGAAGATTTTGCCAGGAACGTGGCGGAAGCCCTGGCCGCGGAAAGCATTACCGCGATCATTTCCGACGTTGAGGCCCCCACCCCGGTGGTCGCCTGGGAAGTCCTGCGCACCTCGGCTTCGGGCGGAGTCATGATAACGGCCAGCCACAACCCGCCGTATTACAACGGTTTTAAATGGACGCCCTACTGGGGCGGCCCCGCCATGCCGGAGATCACGGCGGACCTTGAGGCCAGGGTAGGGAGCCTGACCATAGCCGAAATTGAAAGGCATATCCCCTTTGAGCGAGGAGCAGCGGCCGGAATAATCCGCGTGGAAGACTTCCATAAGAATTACTTCAAGCAGCTTTCCTCGCTGCTTGACCTGGGCGCCATTAAGAAAGCCGGACTTAAACTAGCCGCCGACTCGGTACACGGTGCGGCGCGCACCTACCTGCGGCCCATGCTTGAGAGCGCCGGCGCCAAAGTTACCGGGCTGCGCGAAGATCGCGACGTGCTTTTCGGCGGACATTCCCCGGACACCGACGAGGAAAACCTGGCGGTGCTCAGGCAGACCGTGGTTAAGAACAAGCTCAACCTCGGGCTTGCCTGCGACGGGGACGCCGACCGTTTCGGCATAATAGATTCCGACGGCTCCTGGATTTCCCCCAATCTGGTGCTGGGCCTGGTGCTTGAGCACCTGGTAAAGAACCGCGGGCTGAAAGGGAAATTCGCCCGTTCCGTAATGACCTCCCATTTTGCGGACGCCGTAGCGCGCAGCCACGGACTTGAAGTCAGGGAAACGGCTGTCGGTTTTAAACATATCGGCAACCTCCTGCGCACCGGCCAGTATCTGCTGGGCGGTGAAGAGTCGGGCGGACTTTCGATAATGAACCACGTCCCGGAGAAGGACGGCATTCTCGCCTGCCTGCTGATAGCCGAAATGGTAGCCTACGAGCGCAAGCCCATAAAGAAAATACTCGCGGAACTCAATAAGCGCGTGGGGAATTTCATTAATTCAAGGGTCAACCTGAAAGTTGACAAGAACATGAATATGGATTCGCTCATCGAGCGCCTGAGGCTCAACCCGCCGCTCAACCTCGCCGGGAACTCGGTCTGGCGCATTGACCACACCGACGGCTTTAAATTCATAATGAGGGACGGCAGCTGGCTTGGGCTGCGCCCCTCCGGGACGGAACCGCTGGTGCGCATTTACGCGGAATCCTCCTCGGCGCAAAAAACAGCCGCTTTGAACGAAGCGGGCAAAAGGATAGCGAGCGGCAAATTTTAACGAAGAGATCACGACAGCGCCTAAAAAGCTAATTGTGGTTTCTCTAAGGAAAAACAAATGGACGCGAAAATAAAGAAGATCACGGCAAGGGAGATCCTGGATTCCCGCGGATTCCCGACGGTGGAAACCGACATTCTGCTTACAGACGGTTCCTTCGGGAGGGCGTCGGTGCCCAGCGGCGCCTCGACCGGCACGCACGAGGCGCTTGAGATGCGCGACGGCGGGAAGCGCTACCAGGGCAAGGGGGTAAGCAAGGCCGTTGAGAACGTCAACACCGCCATAAACGAGGAGATAACCGGCCTCAAGGCGGACCAGGTCAGGATAGACGAGATGATGATAAAGCTGGACGATACCCAGATGAAAACGAAGCTGGGAGCTAATGCCATACTGTCCGTTTCAATGGCGCTGGCGCGGGCGGGCGCGGCCTCGGCAGGCCTCCCCTTGTACGCCTATATCCGCAAAGTTTACGGCCTGAAGCATAAGGACTTCATGATCCCCGCCCCGATGATGAATATAGTCAACGGCGGCAAGCACGCCGACTCCGGGCTCAACATCCAGGAGTTCATGATAGTCCCCACGGGCGCTGCCACATTTTGCGACGCTCTACGCATGGGCAGCGATATCTATCACACGCTCAAGGGCATTCTCGCCAAAGCCGGCTACACCGTGGCGGTAGGGGACGAAGGCGGATTTGCCCCGAGGATATTCACGCACGAATCGGTGCTTGAAACTATCTGCAACGCCATAAAAGAGGCCGGCTACACCTTTAAAGACGCGCAAATAGCGTTAGACTCGGCGGCCAGCGAGTTCCACCAGAACGACAGGTACGTTTTTGAAGGTTCGAACCTTACGCACCAGGACCTCTCCTCCAGGTACACGGAGTGGAAAAAGAATTTCCCCATAGTCTCATATGAAGACCCCCTGGCAGAGGATGACTGGGAAGGGTGGAGTTATCTTTCGAAGCACCTAGGGAAAAAAGTGCGCATAGTGGGAGACGATATTTTTGTAACCAACCCGGAACGCCTTAAAAAGGGCATTGAAGAAGGAGTCGCTAATTCCATCCTGATAAAGCTGAACCAGATAGGCTCGCTTACGGAAACGGTGCGCGTCATAGAGATGGCGCACAAGGCCGAATACACTACGGTAATTTCCCACCGCTCGGGAGAGACGGAAGACCCCTTCATAGCCGACCTGGCCGTAGCCACCAACGCCGGAGCAATAAAGACGGGCGCCCCCTGCCGCTCGGAGCGCCTCTGCAAATACAACCAGCTTCTGCGCATTGAGGAAGAACTGGGCAAAAAAGCCCGTTACGCGAAGGATAGCTCCTTCAGGCTTAAATAACCGGGCCTCCGCCAAAGCCCCGCCGCGCCGCGGCGGGGCTTTTTTATAGTCTTTTAAATGAAACAGATACGCTTTAAATTCAGCCTTAAATTCCTGGTCATTTTGCTGCTCGCAGCGCTGCTGCTGGGAAACCGCGGCTTCAGGCGCCTTATCACTAATTTCGCGGAATACCGGCGCCTGCAGGCGCAAAGCTGCGAACTTGCCAGGCAGCGGGGCATCCTTGAAACACAGATCAAGGAAACAACGGCCCGGCCGGCGATAGAAAAAAACGCCCGGAAAAATCTTGGGCTTATCCGCCCTGGAGAGACCGAGTACCGCTTTACCCCGCCCGCGGAGGCCGACAAATGATCCGCCAATTCAAGCTTGGCCCGATGGATAATTTAGCCTACCTGCTCTGGGACGCGGACACAAAAGAAGCGGCGGCGGTAGACCCGGCCTGGGAGCCTGAAAAGCTGGCTTCATTTATCAAGCAAGAGGGGCTGCTGCTCCGCTGCATCCTGCTGACCCACGCCCACCCGGACCATGTAAACGGAGTCGCTTATTTAACCGGGGCGGGCAATATGCCGGTTTACCTGCACTCCACCGACCATTTTATGCTGGAAACTCCTCCCCCGGGCTTGTGCGCCATTAAGGACGGTCAAAACCTTGAAGCCGGGCCGGTAAAGATAACGGTGCTTCATACTCCGGGACATACTCCGGGCTCCGTCTGCTACCTGGCGGATGGCGCGGTTTTTACAGGCGACACGCTGTTCATCGGGGAATGCGGCCGGGTTGACCTGCCGGGCTCAAGCCCGGAAGCGCTCTATGACAGTTTTGTCAAACTTGCGGCGCTCGCGGACGCCGCCAGGGTATATCCGGGGCACTCCTATAACGGAGACACCTCCACTTTAGGCGTGCAGAAAGAATATAACCTTTACCTGAAGCTCGCCCTGCAGGGACGCCGGGCCGACTTTCTAAAGGCGGTCTCTTGACTTCCCCGAAGGGTTGGGCGGTGGTTTCCGACTTTGACGGAACGGTAACCCTGCGCGATGTGGGGGACCACCTGCTGCTGCATTACGGTTTCGCCGACCGCAAGACCATAGAGGGATCGTACTCGCTGAAAGTGCGCGTAGAAGATTTCATGAAGCGCGCCTTCTCTGGCGCCGGGCTGACAGCCGAAGTCATTGCCGGTTTCGTCAGGGAAAGAGTTAAAGCCAGGGCCGGCTTTAAGGAATTTGTTTCGTTTTGTGCCGCGACCGGAGTGCCGCTCGAAATTGTCAGCGGCGGAGTGGACCTTTACGCTAAACCCTTTTTTAAAAAGCACGGAGTTAAAGTAAAGTCTTTTTTCGGCAAGGCCAGGGTGGCCGGCGGCGGGATAAAGATCACCTACCCGTTCCTCAAGGGAATAGACCTCAGTTCGTTCAAAGCGCTCCGGGTGGCCCGCATGAAACGCGCCGGGCGCATGGTTATCTTTTTCGGCGACGGTCCCAACGATTTAAAAGCCGCCGCGCTGGCGGACCGCGTATACGCCGCGGACCGGCTTTACAGGCTCTGCCGGGAACGCGGCGTACCGGCCCGCCGGCTTACGAACTTTTTCGCGGCGTCGGAATTTTTAAGGAAACACCAGACACAGGGCACTGACCGCTAGGCGCCAACTATGCACCCGATAATTTTTCAGCTTGGCTCATTCAAATTCCCGTCTTACGGCCTTATGGTCGCAACCGGCTACCTGGCAGCCATACTGTACATCCTCCGCAAGGCCGGCCGAGCCGGCTTCAGAAAAGAGGACCTGTCCGACCTGATATTTTACTCCGTGCTCTCAGGCATGGCGGGAGCCAAGCTCTTCTATGCCGCCACTTACTGGAGGGAATTCGGAGCCACTTTCTACGGCAGGGCGGCCTATCTGCTTAGGACCTTCCAGTACGGCTTCGTATTTTACGGCGGGCTTATAGCCGGCGGGGCGGCGTTCTTTATTACCGCCGGCAGGAAGAAAATGACGGCGCTAAAAGCCGCCGACCTGTGCGCGCCCGCCCTGGCGCTGGGCCACGCCTTCGGCCGCATCGGCTGTTTTTTAGCCGGCTGCTGCCACGGCAGCCCCACCTCCTGCGCCCTCAGCGTCACTTTTAACGACCCGGCTTCCGAAGTTAATCCACTTTACCTCGGGGTGCCGCTGCACCCTACCCAGCTTTACGAATCCGCCGGCAACTTTATTATTTTCCTGGCGCTTAATGCCGCACTCTCCCGCTCGCTCAAAGGCAGGCTGCCGGCGGGCGCCGTCATAACGCTTTACGCCGCTCTTTATTCCCTGGAAAGGTTCCTGGTTGAATTTTTACGGGGGGACGACCGCGGCGCCATGCATTTCGGTCTCTCGCCGGCACAATTAATTTCGGCGGCTGTTTATGCCGCGGCGGTCATATTGCTGATAAAGGTAATGTCTAAAAATGAAAAAGAATAAACTGTCTTACTCGGGCGAGCCCTGCCGGCTTGACGTTTTTCTGACGCAGACCGGAGAAAATTTTTCCCGTTCTTTCGTGCGCCACATGATAGAGGGCGGCCTGGTAACGGTTAACGGCGCTGAAAAAAAACCCGCCTTCGTGCTTAACCCCGGGGACGAGGTCACGGTATCAGCCCCGGCTTCGGGGGAACTGCAGGCCGGTTTTGAGGACCTGGTATTTTTCGAGGACAAGTCCCTGATGGCCATAAACAAGCCGGCCGGCCTTTCAGTACACCCGAACTCAGCCAACTGGGAGGTAAACCCGCAGGCGGCCCTGCTGGGCGAGCCTACCCTTGTGTCCCTGATCTTTTCGGCAAGGCCTAAAATGGCGAAGATGGGGCTTGAAAGGCTGGGGCTGGTGCACCGCCTGGACCGCGACACCAGCGGCCTTATGCTGCTGGCAAAAACCCCCGAGGCCCAGGAGGCGCTTACGGAAGGCTTCCGGGAGCGCAGGATGGAGAAGACCTACGTAGGCGCCATAACCGGTATCCCTAAATTAAAAAAAGGACTTATAGACGCGCCCATCGGCCGGGCCAGCGGATTTAAAAAGATTAAAGTCTGGGAGTACGGCAGGGAAGCGCGAACGGAATACACCGTAAAGGAAACTGGTAAAAAATGCGCGCTGCTGGAAATACACCCGACTACCGGACGCACCAACCAGATAAGGATACACCTGGCGCACATAGGCCACCCCATAATAGGGGACAAACTTTACGGCGGCCCCGTTGCGGAGCGCATGCTGCTGCACTCGTTCTCTCTGGTTTTCGCCCACCCCGTGACCGGGAAGAAAACAAAGATCAAGTCCCCCCTCCCGGAGGACTTTAAGACATTGTGGAAAAAAATAAAGGCGGGCAGCAGGTGACGGACTGGTACTACTGTGTCACAAAAAGGATGCTCCTAGGAGCCTGTCCGACATAAGCGATTTCGCCTGTAATTGCCGCTTTTGTCCTGCGCCTTTGCGACGCTCAACTTACAACCTCCGTCGAGGGTGCTCGTTTCGCGTCGCTTCGGCTCGGCTCCAAAATCGGCAATTTCGTCATGAAAGCCTTATGTCGGACAGGCTCCTAGTAAAAAATATTTACCGCAGAGTCGAAGAGGATGCAGAGTGGAGCAAAGCGACACCGCAGTAAAGAGTATCGGAGAAAAGGATTATGACAACTCTGCGCCTCCGCGGTGAAATATGACTGGCTATGTCCCCGGTTAAAGCCCCTGCTGCGCATAACCTTCACGAATTTGCTGACACAATAGCACCGGGGAAATGGACTAATAACCCGGCCCTCGGCCGACGGCTATAATTTAGATACCGAAGCGAAAACCCGGAAATCCAGCCTGGGGAAAAGGCTGTTCTGTTTTTCAAGCGCGGAAAGCGCGGCCTCGTCCACGCCCTTCTCTATAACTTCACCCAGGAGTTTTAACGCGTTAACCGCGTGGTCTTCAAGGCGGGACTTGGCGTAATCCGAGTGCGAACCTATATACATAAGGAAGGCCCAGTCCGAAGATTGCGCGAGCAGCGTTTCACGCGCGGCCTGGTTAAGCGCCCTGGCGGCCAGGCCGGAAAGGTCCTGGTTGCGGAAGCGGTTGGCCGTCTCTATCATCTTGTCGGTGGCGGAATATACGGCGGAATAAATAAAATCGTTCTTATCGTTAACCCACGGGTCAAAATAGCCGTTCTCCCCCCACGAAGAAATACCCGGGGTAATTTCGGGCGGCTCCTGGCAGGAATTAAGATATTCTGAAGGCGTGGCGAACTGCAGCGGCAGGCGTTCCGCGCGTATTTTCCGGATGACGGCCTCCAGGAAAGCCGGCCCCTCAAACCACCAGTGCCCGAAAAGCTCGGCGTCATAGCAGCTCACTATAAGCGGCCGTGTTCCGCGCGCCGCGTAGAATTCATCCGTCTGCCTGATGCGCCGCGCCAGGAAATCCGAGGCGTGCGCCTCAACCCTGGCCAACGCCGCCTCGGGGTCGTAATACTGCTTGGCCGCCAGCTCGGTGCCGCCGCCGGTTATCCTGTGGTATTTAAGCCCCAGCGGGCGCCGGGCCCCGTCGGCGCCAAGGTAGGGGCGCACATATTCATACTCCCCGTCATAGCCGAAGTCGCGGTAAAATTCGCGGTAGGCCGGATCTCCGGGATAGCCGAACTTGGCGCTCCAGACCTCGCGGGAGCTTGAGGCGTCCCTGGCAAAAATGCCGAGCCCGTTGGACGTGCGATAGGGCGAATAAACTCCGTTGGGGGCCGAGGGATAAGCCAGCTCGACAGAGTGGGATTCCGTAAAAGTGTAGCTAAACCCTGAAAGTTTAAGATAAGAATTAAGGCGCGGCTCATAGGCGCACTCGGGCAGCCAGAAGCCGGAGGGCTTGCGGTTGAACCTGTCCAGGTAATCTTCAGCGGCCACCGCCACCTGGGCGCGCACGGCCTCGGGCCGGGCCAGCAGCGGAAGCACGGCGTGCGTGGCGGAGGTGGTTATTATTTCTATCTGCCCGGAATACTGAAGAGCCTTAAGGGGAGTTATAAGGTCGCCGCTGTATTTATGCAGCAGGGAGGCGGCGTCCAGGTAAAGTTTATGGTAAAGTTTTACCGTCTTGAGCAGAGCGCCGTCGTCGCGCGCGCGGTCCAGCTCCCGGCCGATAAGTTCAAGGCGGGACTCCACATAAAGCTGCAGCTTGTTTTCAAGCGCCTCGTTTTCGAGCATCGCCCCCAGCGTCGGAGAAATTGAGACGGCTATGGCCGGGCGTATACCCTCCGCGGCCAGGCGTTCAAGCATGGAAATTATGGGGACGTAAGTTTCGACCACGGCCTCGAAGAACCAGCTCTCCTCAAGAAAAGCGGAGTCCTGCGGGTGATTCACGTAAGGCAGGTGCGCGTGAAGCAGGAACATCAGCGTGGCGCGGGAGCTCATACCTGGGCCTTCTTGTGGAATTCCAGGCTGGCGTAGGCCCGGTCCTGCTCCCGGCCCGCCGCGGCCGGCGCGGCCGCCTGGTTTGACTCGAGAATTTTTTCCCAGGCGCCGCCGCGCAGGGCGTAAAGCGAGGCCTGGTAGGTTTTCCCCTGCGCCGGCACAGGCAGGTAAGCCCGCCCGGCCTGCCAGTGCGCCCTGTGCGCCGGGGCGGCGGCATTGTCCCCGGCATAGGCCAGGCGCAATTCCACTTCGGGAGCCAGCGCCGCGGAGACAAAAGCTTTCGCCCTTCCGGCTGAAAATTGCCAGAAAATAAAAAACATTCCCGGGTTTTTAGGGAGCAGCACAAGTTTGTCTTCTGCCGGAAGCGGTTTTGAAAGTTCGGTCATAGCACCAGTTATAATTTACCAAATTTTAGGTGATTTAAAAATGTATTTTCAAAAGGCCTTTTTTTTATATCATATTATTGACGTATCACCAGAGTTCCAAAAAGAGGAGCGCCGATGCAAGCTATTTCAAAAATCTCCCGCGCGCGCGGAGCAGCCTACCGCGACGCTCCGGTCCCTGTTATCAACAAAGAAGAACTGCTTGTCCGCGTAACCGCCGCTTCCATAAGCCCGGGGGACCTCGCTATTTATAATTCCGCCGGCCCCGGCTTTGTAACTCCGACCCTCCCGTTTATTTTCGGGAGGGAATTCTGCGGCGAAGTCGTTGAAATAGGCACCCTGGCGAAAGGCTTTGACAAAGGCGACTTCGTTTCGGTAGAATCGCATATTTTCTGCGGGGTCTGCGGCCAGTGCCGTAACGACCAGCGGCATATCTGCCAGAACCTGCGTATAATAGGGCGTGATATTCCCGGGGGCCTGGCCGAATACGCCGCCGTGCCTGCGCGTTGTGCCTGGAAACACACTGACGACTCATTAAAAGATATCGGCGCAGTAATGGCGTCTTTCGGGAGTTCCGTGCACGCGGTGCTCTCCGAGGACCTGGTAGGCCGCACCGTACTTATTTCAGGCTGCGCGCCGCAGGGGTTGTTCGCGACAGCCATCGCTAAGGCCGGCGGCGCCCGGAAGGTTATAACCCTGGACGCTTCAGGTTACCGCAGGAAACTCGCGCTGAAGATGGGCGCCGACGTAGTCATAGATCCTTCCGGCGCCGGGTGCGCCGGGGAAATAGCCAAGATCTGCGGGCCGGAGGGCGTAGACGAGGTTATAGAAATGAGCGGCGGTGCGAAGGCGGTCGCCCGCGGCCTGAAAGCCCTGCGCCCCGGCGGACGCTTCGTGGCCTTCGGGCTGCCTGAGGCGGAACTCAGCCTGGACTACGCCGGCGACATCGTTAAGCGCGGCATACGCCTTGAGGGCGTGGCGGGCCGCGAGATCTTCCGGAGCTGGTACAAGATGGAAAGTCTGCTTAAATCCGGCGCAGTAAACCCCCGCCCCGCGGTCACCCACACCTTCAGCTTCAGGGACTTTAAAAAGGCTTTCGCTCTTATAAATTCCAAGGATAAAAAGTGCGGAAAGATAATCCTGACGCCGTAAGCGCCGGGGTTTCGGGACTTTTAATTTCCAGTTAATAAGGAGATACCAACAAATGACATTCGACACGCTGAAGTTCGCAGACGAGGAAGTTGAAGCTCTGAAGAAAGGGAACCGCCTCATCACCCCCAGAGTACTTGAATCCGCGCAGGAGCCTGTTTCCGTCATAGACGGCAAGAAAGTGGTGAACCTGACCTCCAACAATTACCTGGCCATGGCCAACAATCCCGAGGTAAAAAAAGCGGCCATCGACGCCATCAAAAAATACGGCGTGGGCTCGGCCGCAGTGCGCACCATAATAGGCACCATGTCCATCCACACCGAGTTGGAGAGGAAGTTCGCGGAATTCAAACACGCAGAGGCCTCTATACTTTTCCAGTCCGGTTTCACCTCGAACACGGCAGTCTGCCAGTCTGTGATGTCCAGCGACCAGGACCTGCTTATCTCCGACGAGCTTAACCACGCCTCCATCATCGACGGCGGCCGCCTTGCCAAGGCGCAGCGCAAGATCTACCGCCACAAGGATATAAAGCATTTGACCGAAATACTTGAGACCCCCGAGGCCGCTAAGGCCCGCCGCAAAATGGTGGTGACCGACGGGGTGTTCTCGATGGACGGCGACATCGCTAATTTGGACGAAATAACCGCGGTAGCGCACAAGTACGGCGCGTTCGTGATGGTGGACGACGCGCACGCCAGCGGCGTGATAGGCAAGGAAGGCCGCGGCACGGTTAGCCACTTCGGCCTGGACGGAAAAGTGGAGATCCAGATAGGCACGCTATCGAAAGCTTTCGCGTCGGTAGGCGGTTACGCGGCCACCTCGCAGAGCCTGCGCGACTATATGGGCTCGGTGGCCCGCCCGTTCCTGTTCTCCAGCTCTCAGCCGCCTTCGGTGGCGGCCACCTCGCTGGCCGTGCTTAACATCCTGCTGACCGAACCCAAGTACCTAAAGAAGCTCTGGGATAATACCGCCTTCTTCAAGGAAGAGATGAAAAAAGCCGGCTTCGATACCGGCCACTCGGTCACCCCCATAACCCCCGTCATGGTGGGCGACATGCAGAAAGCGGTAAAGCTCTCCACCCGGCTTTTCGAGGAAGGGGTGTTCGCCCTGCCGCTCGGCTTCCCGACGGTACCGAAGGGCAAAGAGCGCCTGCGCACTATAGTGACCGCAGGCCATACGCTCAAAGACCTTGAGTTCGCGGTGGAGAAGTTCAAGAAAGTCGGCAAAGAACTGAATATAATTTAGTGTCTGAAATGCCGGATGCCGGCAAAGAGCATAGCTATATTTTTTGAGTCGCACAATGCCGCGCAATCGGCGTCGTCCTGCCAGCCCCCCGGCTGGATGACGGCGGTTACGCCGCCGGAAATCGCCGCCTGCAAAGTCCTGAGCGGCAGGGCCGCGTCGGCCGCCAGCACCAGCGGGCCGGCCCCCGGAAGGATAGCCCGCTTTTCCCTCATTTTCCACAGCACGTTTCTGACCGCGTCGTAGGTGGAGCTCTCGGAGGCGCTGACCGCAACGGAGGCGTTCCCCTCCGCCAGCGCCGCCGCGTAGGTCTTGGCGTACTTCACGGTTTTCCAGGCGAGTTTTAAAGCCCGGGCCTCGGCTTCGGAAGGCTTGCGCCTGGTAACACAGGAAGGCTCTGAGAAAAAAAGCCGGTTATCCTTGGCTTCTATCAGCACTCCCCCGGAAACCGAGTGCAGCTCCACCTCGTAGGGAGAAAGCACCGGGGCCGGCAGCAAAACGACCCGCAGGCCTTCTTTGGACTTCAAGATCTGCAGCGCCTCTGCGCTGTAGCCGGGAGCGACCACGCTCTCCATAAAGGTTCCGGCGAGAGCTTTTGCCGTTCCCCCGTCCACCTGGCTGTTGAAAGCCGCTGTGCCGCCCACGGCTCCTGCGGGGTCGCTTCTAAGCGCTCCGCGCAGGCAGTCCTCCGGCGCGCCGGCGGCGCAGACCCCCGCCGGGCGGGCATGCTTGGCAATTACGCACACCGGCTCGTCAAATTCCAGCGCCAGCTCAAAAGCCGTGTCCAGGTCGAGGTAATGGTTAAGGTTGAAACTGCTCCCCGCAAGGACCTTGGCGGCGTTCAGGCCCCGGGGGCGGGCCCCGCTCAGGGCGTAAAAGGCGGCCTTCTGGTGGCGGTTCTCCCCGTACTCCAGGTCCGCCACTTTTTTAAGGCTCAGCACCACCTCGTCGGCGAGCAGGTTGCCGGTTTCGGAAAGGTACTGCGCCACGGTGGCGTCGTAGGCGGCCAGGTACTGCCAGGTTTTGGCGGCCAGCTGTTTTTTTATCTCCGGCTCTACTCCGCCGTCTTCCTTAAGCGCCCGCAGGACCGGGGCGTAATCCTCCGGGGAGGAAATAGTAATTACAGTCCCAAAATACCGCGCGGCCCCGCGCAGCACGGCGGAGTTGGACTGGTCCAGGTAATTTGCAAGTTCTTCGGCGGCGAACTCTTCCTGCCCTACTATGCCGGCTATAGGGTAAAGGTTCGCCGCCACCACAAAAAAAGAAGGGAGTTCCACGCCGTTCTCCGAAACCGCCGGGAAGCGTCCATCCAGGGCTTTAAGCACGGCGCAGGGCACCGGCGGGGAATAGCGCACCTCCTCGGCCTCTATGCCTGCTTCGGCCAGGAGTTTATAAGTTGACCCCGATGCGTAGATCTCAAACCCGAGCTCCCCAAGGCCGCGGGCGAAATCCTCCAGCCCGGACTTGTCGTAAACGCTCAGATAAGCGGTCTTGTCCATATCCGTTAATTCAAGGCCTCCGCTTTTTTCAGCAGTTCCCTAAGGTCGGACTCGGCGCCGCGCGCGCCGCCCCCCGCGGCGGCCAGTTCAGCCAGCGCGGCGTTTAGCGTCTTTATCGCCGCGGCCTTGTCTTTCTGTGCCAATTCTATCTTCGCTTTCAAGACCATGATGCTGGAATGTATGTCCCCGTAGGAGAGCCGCGCGGCGAGCCCGGCCTCTTTGAGCGCTTCAGGGTAATCCTTCATCGTCAGCAGCGCGCCGGAGTAGGAGCGGTGGAAAGCGTATTCTTCCGGAAACTTCGCCGTAAGCCCGCCGTAAACGGTTGCAGCCTCCTTGTAGCGCTTCGCGCCCATCAGGCACCTGGCCTGGGACATGCGCAGCCCTTTGGCCTGGTCCGCCCTGGCCGAGGCCACGGCCATATCCGAATAAGCCTGCGCCGCCCGGCCGTAAAGGTCTTTTGACAGATCCTCAAGGCCCGCGTCGTCCATATCCACGGCCGCCTGATAGAGGACATCGGTGTAGTCATAGCCTTCGTTTACGGCGTCTTTTGAGACTTTCAGACGTTCTATAAGCGCGTCCAGGCCGGCGATGTAAGGCTTTGCCGCCGCGGGGTTGAGTTTATACAGGGCCGCCGTCCAGTCCAGCACGGCTCCCTCCGCGTCCAGACCGTCCTTACCGTCAAAGCGGTCTATCAGGCCGCAGTAAAGCCCGGTCAGTTCAACCGTATCGGTGGATTTATTTTCTTCAACCTGCGCCTGCGCGTCCAGGTAGGCCGCGGCGTGCGTGTTTAGGCCGGAAAGCGCCCCGCGCGCCTCCGCCCATTTAGAGCCGGTCATATACCAACGGGCCACCCGCAATTTGCCGGCCTCTTCCAGGGAAGCGACCGCGGCTATGGCTTTCTCTATCGGCTGGTCCTTCCAGCGCTCCTGGTCTTTTATCCACGCCGTGAAAGCGCTGAGATTGCTGCTCCCGGTCCAGCGGCCGATTTCTTGGAGGTCCGCGTCGGCTACCAGATAGGTAGGGTAGCCGCCCGGCTTAAAGAGCCGCTTCCATTCCCGCGCCGCGGGCCTGTCGGTGTCCAGGCTGACCCGGACCATGTCCCGCGTCGCTTCAAGGAAAGACGGCTGGGTCAGCACGGTATCTTCCATTACGCGGCAGGGCGGGCACCACCTGCCGAAGAAATCTATGAACAGCAGCGCATGCTCTTTTTGGGCCCTGACCAGCGCGCCGCCCGGGTCGTTGAGCAGGAACCCCCCGAGGCCTTCGTCTTTCACTACGGCCCCGGCGGCGGCGGGCTGTTTGTTCCCGGCGCCCTTTACCAGCACGGTAAAATCCTCGAACATACAGGCGGTTTCTTTATCGTCGCAGATCTTAAGGCTGACGGCGATCTCGCCGGCGGAGCTGAATTTACATTTAAGCTCTTTTTTTGAGACGTCGAAAGCTTCGGAATCGCCGCATTCCTGCGGGGCTTTCAGGTTAAAATGGTAGCCGTCCCTGGCCGCGTACGTAATTGTCTCGTTAATTGCAGCGTCCTTGCGCGGGGGCTCGGTAAGCAGGGAGGGCGCCTCCGCCCGGACGGGCCGGGAGCAGGCAAAAGAAAAGGCTAACGCCGCCGCTAATATTTTACAGGTCATTTTTTCCTTGGTTCGCTAAGTATAAAGGCTCCCGCGGTCAGGAAGCGAGCTTGATGAATTCTTCCTCGGTCAGGACGGGCACTCCGAGTTTTTTGGCCTTGTCATACTTGGAGCCCGGATCTGCCCCCACGACAACGTAGGAGGTCTTGGCGGAGACGCTGGACGTTTCCTTTCCCCCCAGCTCGCGGACCAGGCCCTGGGCCTCGCCGCGGGTCAGCGTCTTCAACTCCCCCGTAAAAACAAAAGTCTTGCCGGCCAGCGCCCCGCCCGAAGTTTTACGCTCCGGCTCGTCCAGACGCAGCCCCAGCACCCCCAGGTCTTCCACCATGGCGCGGGTGGCCGCCGACTTGAAGAATTCGGTCACGGCCCCGGCGATAACCGGGCCGATGTCGCCGATGCGGGCCAGCTCCGCGGAGCCCGCGGCCATAAAAGCCCGCATGGTCCTGAAGTGCCCGGCCAGCACGCGGGCGTTCTTCTCGCCGATATGCCTTATGCCAAGGGCGTAAATAAGGCGGGAGAGAGGCTGCTCCCTGCTTTTATTTATCTGCGCCAGTAAATTATCGGCTTTCCTGTTCTTGAAAAGTTCCAGCCCCAGCAGGTTTTCCTTTTTCAGCCGGTAAATATCCGGGAAGCCTTTTACCAGGCCCTTATCGACCAGCTGCTCCGTAGCGGCAGCGCCGAAACCGTCGATATTCATGGCGTCACGGGACGCGAAATGGAGCAGCGAGCGCTTAAATTGGGCCGGGCAGGAAGGATTTACGCAGCGGTAGGCCACTTCTTCTTCGTCTTTAAAGATCTCGGAGGAGCAGGAAGGGCAGGTTCGCGGCGGGACAATTTCCTTCTCGGCGCCGGTGCGCGCTCCGGGCGCCACCTTTACAACCTTCGGAATAACCTCTCCGGCGCGCTCTATCACCACTCGGTCGCCGATCCTGAGGCCGAGCCGCGCTACCTCGTCGAAATTATGCAGCGTGGCGCTGGAGATGGTGACGCCACCGCATTTTACCGGCTCAAGTTCCGCCACCGGAGTTATGGTCCCGGTGCGGCCCACGGAGAATTCCACGTTCTTAACGGCGGTAGTGGCCTGCTGGGCGGGATATTTGAAAGCTATGGCCCAGCGAGGGCTCTTGGAAGTAAAACCCAGCAGCCTGCGCTGGCGGAGCGAATCAACTTTTATTACCAGTCCGTCTATTTCGTACGGCAGCTTAAAGCGTTCTTCTGCGTATTTTGAATAAAATTCCAGCACTTCACCGGCGCCGTGGCAGACCCGGGTCCCAAGCGTGGAAATATTAAAACCTATCCCCCTGCAGATATTCAGATATTCCCAGTGGGAATCCGGCTCCACCATGCCGTCCAGATAGCCATAAGAATGAACCATGAACTTCAGGCGGCGCCTGGCCGTTACTGCGGGGTCCTTCTGGCGGAGGGACCCCGCCGCGGCGTTGCGCGGGTTCACGAACGGCTCTTCCCCGGCGCTAAGCGCCTGTTCGCGCAGGGCTTCAAAATCCCTCTTGTCCATGTAAACTTCGCCGCGCGCCTCAAAAATCCGCGGGGGGCGCGCCAGGTCGGGACGGAGCGGCACGGACCTGATGGCGCGCACGTTAAGGGTAACGTCCTCGCCCGTCTCGCCGTCGCCGCGGGTGGAGGCCCGGACCAGCTTGCCGTTCTCGTACTCTATGGAGCAGGACAGGCCGTCTATCTTGGCCTCTACCACCAGTTCAAAAGGCTCGCCTTTCAGGCCTTTTTTCACGCGTTCGTACCAGTCCAGGAATTCCTCCCGGGAATAGCAGTTGTCCAGCGAAAGCATGGGGATGCGGTGCGGGACCGGGGCGAAAGTGTTGGAACGCTCGCCGCCGACCCGGCGGGTAGGGGAATCGTCCGAGGCCAGTTCCGGATGCGCCGCCTCCAGCGCTTTCAGGCGGTTCATCAGCGCGTCAAATTCGCCGTCGGAGATTTCGGGCGAGTCAGAGACGTAATAAAGGCGCTCGTGCCGGATTATCTCGGCCCTGAGCGCTTTAATTTCCTCCAGCGGGGACCGGCTCATTTTACAAGATTGTTTTGGCGGGCTATGCTGTCAAGCACGCCGTTCACGAACTTGCCCGATTTTTCGGTGGAGTATTTCTTCGCAAGTTCTATCGCCTCGTCTATAATGACGGGCACGGGGGCGT
Source organism: Elusimicrobiales bacterium (assembly GCA_036171915.1). GTDB lineage: Bacteria > Elusimicrobiota > Elusimicrobia > Elusimicrobiales > UBA9959 > UBA9959. Next base: position 49,110 of record JAVHRY010000092.1, read on the forward strand.
CGGAAAGAATCATCATCTCGCAGACGGCCATGCGCAGTATGGAACGGTCTATGGCCGGCATGCGGTCCATCTCCCAGTTGAGGCTGGTCTTTTTTATAATCTCGTCTATTTTCAGGAGGTTGGAGACGGTGGAAGAGTAGAGTGTCTTATAGAAATCAAAGACTTTTTCTTCGCGCGCGAATTCTTCCATCTGGAAGCTGGCGAGCACGGAGGCCGGTTCCAGCCGTGCTATGTCCGAGCTGTAAAGCGACTGCAGGCAGTTTTCCCTTGCCAATCTTCTTTTGCTCATAAGTTAAAGACCTTAGCGTATATGGTACAAAATTTGCCGGGCCCGGGAAAAACTGCGGGGCCCGCGCCGTTTTGCATTTTGCGGTTTTCTTTAGTAGACTTTAAACAGATTAAAGTCCCGGGTTTTAATGGAGGTTCTAATGGCCATGCTGCCACTTGTAATAATCGCGGTCGTAATATTGTTCGCCAGTATAAAAGTGCTTAACGAATACGAGCGGGGTGTAACGCTCACTTTAGGGCGCTTTACCGGGGTAAAAGGCCCGGGCCTGATCTTCCTTATCCCCGGCGTGCAGCAGATGTTCCGCATGAGCACCCGTGTGGTCGTGCTGGACGTCCCCCCGCAGGACGTTATCACCCGCGACAACATCTCCGTAAAAGTCAACGCCGTAATTTATTTCAGGGTGGTGGACCCCCAGGCCGCCGTGCTGAACGTTGAGAATTTTATGTATGCCACCAGCCAGCTGGCGCAGACCACGCTCAGGAGCGTGCTCGGCCAGCAGGAACTGGACGACCTGCTTGCCCAGCGCGACAAGATCAACAAGAACCTGCAGGAGATCCTGGACCTGCACACCGAACCCTGGGGCATCAAGATCTCCAGCGTGGAAGTAAAGAACGTGGACCTGCCGCAGGAAATGCAGCGCGCCATCGCCAAGCAGGCCGAAGCCGAGCGCGAGCGCCGCGCAAAGGTCATCCACGCCGAGGGCGAATTCCAGGCCGCGCAGAAACTGTCCGACGCCGCCGCCATCATGGCCGTGAACCCCGCGGCCATTCAGCTGCGCTACCTGCAGACCTTGACCGAGATAGCCACGGACAATAATTCCACCACCATCTTCCCGGTGCCGATGGATATGCTCAACCTGCTCCTGAAGAAAGATACCCCGAAATAAAGGAACAGCGGCTGAATAAAGAACGGGAGCGGCTCACCGCTCCCGTTCTTTATTTTTTCCCTCTGCTTCGGCACTTAGCTATAATCTAAATATGCCCGGCCTCTACATACACATCCCGTTCTGCCGGGCCAAGTGCGGCTATTGCGATTTTGCCTCCCAGGCCGGGCAGGAAAGTTCTATTGACGCCTACCTGGAAGCCGTGGCCCTGGAAGCCGCGCTTTACAGTTCGCGGGCAGGTTTTTTCGACACGCTGTATGTCGGCGGCGGCACCCCCAGCCTGCTTTCCGCCGCCCAGCTAGCCCGGCTGTTCGCGATAGCCGGAACCCTCACCGGGCCGGCCGCGCGGCTGAAAGAAAGCACTTTTGAAGCGAACCCTGAAAGCCTGGACGGAGAAAAAGCGGCCCTGCTTAAGCGCTCGGGGATAAACCGCGTAAGCCTGGGCCTCCAGGCCGGCCAGGACCGCCTGCTTAAGCGCCTGGGCAGGATTGCCCTGACCGCGGACTTCCTGCGGGCCTACCAGGACCTGCGCGCGGCGGGCTTCGCTAACATAAACGCGGATTTAATGTGCGGCCTGCCCGGGCAGACCGACGGGGACTTTATGGAGGGCCTTAACCGGCTGCTGGCGCTGAAGCCGGAACATGTCTCCCTTTACGCCCTGGAAATCCATGAAGGCACGCCTTTCGCCGCGCAGGGGGTAAAGGAAGAACCGGAAGCGGCCGCCGGGATGTACGCCGCGGCTGTAAAGGCGCTGGCTAAGGCGGGCCTGGAACGCTATGAGATCTCTAATTTTTCCCTGACCGGCCGCGAGTCCGCTCATAATCTTAACTACTGGGCCCAGGGGAGCTACCTCGGCCTCGGGGCGGCGGCGGCCTCCTACCTGGACGGAGAGCGGCGGGCCAACGCCCCGGATATGCGGGCTTACATAAACTCGCTCGCCTCAGGCCGCGGAGCGCCGGAGGCGTACCGGGAGACCCTTAACGGCCGCGCCCGTACCGGAGAGCGCCTGATGCTGGGCCTGCGCACGACGCGCGGAATTGAACTCACGGACGATATATTTATAGAATTTAAGCCGGAGATAGAGCGCCTGCTTAAAGCGGGCCTGGTAGAAAGAGCGGGCGGCTCCCTAAGGATAAAGGAAGGCTGTTTTTACGTCTCCAACGCCGTTTTTAGAGAATTTGTTTGAATTTCACGGTAAGACTCTCAAGTTGCCGCAAACCCAAAGGAACAAAATGCTAAGCAAGGCGTACGATCCCAAGCCCGTCGAGGCCAAGTGGGCCGAGACCTGGCAGAAAGAAAAACTTTTTATTTCCCGTCCGAACCCGGAGAAGAAGCCCTTCGTTGTGGTTATCCCTCCGCCCAATATTACCGGCGCCCTGCACATGGGGCACGCCCTTAACTCCACCCTGCAGGACGTCCTGGTGCGTTACCAGCGCATGCTGGGGCGCGAGGCCTGCTGGGTGCCCGGCACCGACCACGGCGGCATAGCCACGCAGAACGTCATGGAGAAGATGCTGAAGGCCGAAGGCAAGACCCGCCACGATCTGGGCCGCGAAGAATTTCTGAAGCGCACCTGGGCCTGGTACGGGGAGTGCGGCACCACTATCCTGGGCCAGCTGCGCAAGCTGGGCTGCGCCCTGGATTTCAGCCCGGAGAACGTGCGCTTCACCATGGACAAGCCCCGGGCGGCCTCGGTCTTTGAAGCCTTCCGCGCGCTTTGGGACAAGGAACTCATATACCGCGGCGAACGCATGATAAACTGGTGCACGCGCTGCGGCACCGCGCTCTCCGACATAGAAGTGGAGCACGAGGACGAGAAATCCAAGCTCTGGCATATACGCTACGCTTTTGAGGACGGCTCCGGCTCCGTCACCGTGGCCACCACCCGGCCCGAAACCCTGCTGGGCGACACCGCCGTGGCCGTGCACCCCGAAGATGACAGGTATAAAGACAAGGCCGGCAAAAAGCTCCGCCTGCCGCTGACGGACCGCCTGATACCGCTGGTGTCCGACGAGGGCGTGGAAAAAGGCTTCGGCACCGGCGCGGTTAAAGTCACGCCCGCCCACGACCCCCTCGACTTCGAAATTGGCCAGCGCCACGGGCTTGAAGTTATCCGCATCATTTCCTACGAAGGGACCATGATGAACTGCCCCGCGAAATACGCCGGGCTAAGCGTGCAGGCGGCCCGCAAGCTGGTACTGGAAGACCTCACGGCGGCCGGCCTGCTTGAAAAAGAGGAGCATTACAAACACTCCGTCAGCAAATGCTCCCGCTGCAACCAGCACATAGAGCCGCTGGTCTCGGAGCAGTGGTTCGTGAAGATGAAAGGCCTGGCCGCCCCGGCCATAGCCGCCGCCGAGAACGGCGACGTTAAATTCTACCCGCCCTCCTGGAAAAAGCCTTTTACCGAGTGGCTCGCCAACATCCAGGATTGGTGTATTTCCCGCCAGATCTGGTGGGGGCACCGCATCCCCGCCTGGTACTGCCGTAAATGTTCCGGGGCGGGCCTTAAGTTCTCGGACAAGGGCGAGCTCTCCCGCGTCTCCTTCGCGCAGGGCGCCAAGCCGGTGATCTCCTTCGAGAAGCCCGCCGCCTGCCCCGACTGCGGCGGCACGGACCTGCTGCAGGACCCCGACGTGCTGGACACCTGGTTCTCGTCGGCGCTGTGGCCTTTCTCGGTTTTCGGCTGGCCCGAAAAGACAAAAGAGCTGGCTTACTATTACCCCACCTCGGTGCTGGTCACCGGCTACGAGATCCTCTACCTGTGGGTGGCCCGCATGGTGATGAGCGGCATCGAGCACATGGGCAAGCCCCCCTTCAGCCGGGTGTACCTGCACGGCATCGTGCGCGACAAGCACGGCAAGAAGATGTCCAAGTCGCTCGGCAACGTGATAGACCCGCTGGTGATGATAGAAAAATACGGCACCGACGCCATGCGCTTTTCGCTGATGGCGCAAACGCTGGGCGGCAAGGACATCCCCTTCTCCGACGACGCCATCATAGGCGGGCGCAATTTCGTCAACAAGCTCTACAATGTGGCCCGCTTTATGCAGATTTACCTGCCGGAAGCAGCCGGGCCGCTCGCCGGCGCCCGCCCGGGCGAGCTGGCCGACCGCTGGATAACCGGGCGCTACGCCGAGGCCCTGGAGAAATCCAAAGCCGCCATGGCAGAGTACGACCTCCCGAAGGCCCAGGACGCGCTGTACGCCTTCGTCTGGGACGACTTCTGCGACTGGTACCTGGAACTGGCGAAGCCGCGCCTGGCCGGTCCGGATAAGGATAAAGTGCTGGGGCTCATGTTGGACCTGTTCACCGGTTCGCTTAAAGCCCTCCATCCCTTCATGCCTTACGTTACGGAAGAGCTTTACAACACGCTCAAACCATACCTTAAGAGCCCCGGGGGCTGCCTGCTAACGCAGAGCTGGCCCGCAACGCCCGGCGTGCAGGCGGGGGCCTCCGAGAAAATGAGGGAGCTGATGGGAGTGATAACCCAGCTAAGGACCGCGCGGGCCCAGTTTGAAATTCCTCCGGGCAAAACCATCAGGGCCATAGCGGTCTCAAAGGACGCGGCCGCGCTTGAGCGCCTTAACGCCGGGGCGGATTACATAAAGCTCCTGGCGAAAGTAGAGCACTTTGAAATCGGCGCCGCCCTGGCTAAGCCCCCCCGCTCGCTTACCGCCATCTCGGGGGCCTTCAACCTCTATGTCCCCATGGATGGAGCGGTAGACCTGGAAAAAGAGAAGGCCCGTCTTTCCAAGGAGCTGGAGAAGACAAAAAGCGACAGCGCCCAGTGTCTGTCGCGCCTAAACGACCCCGCTTTCGTCGCCCGAGCGCCCAAGGCCGAGATAGAAAAGATAGCCGCCCGTTCCGCGGAGACTACGGGCAGGATCTCGCGCCTTACGGCCATACTGGAGGAATTAAAGTGAACTTTAGAAGGTTCTGGATAAGGAAAGACCGGGAGGAGTATTTCCTTAGCGGGGTTATCATAGCGTGCACTATAGGCGGTTTCGTATCTTCCTACTGGCATTTCACGGACCGCATTGCCGTGCACCAGAACATAAAGATCAAGGAGTGGCTGACCCCGGAAGCGGAACAGAAACAACTTAAAGACATCCAGTACACTCCCTCGAAACTAAGGGCGGGCACCACGCAATATTACCGGCTGGGCTCGGAGACGGCCCCGGCGGTGCCCAAACTGGGAGCGAATTAAAGTGAATAAAAGAGTATTATTCGCGGTTCTGCTCGGCCTGGCCGCCGCCGCGGCCTGGCCGCCGTATTATTGCCGGGCCCAGTCCGCGCCGGAGGACCAGTCTTTCAACTACAATCCCGGAGCCGGAGTAAAAGAACCCGAGATACAGCGGTCCCTTGCGGAAACATCCTACGACGACGCTGAAATAGTGAACCATCCGGTTTACGGCACTATAGTGCTCTCAAAGCACCGCTGGAAGAGCTGGGTGGCCCGCGCGCTGTACCTGACCCTGATAAACATAGCGCTCATCGCGGTTATTATCTCCATTCCTAAAGCGGATGAATACAGCATCATAATTTCCTATGTGCTGTCGGGGGTCAGTTCCGCCGTTTCATTCTGGATCTTCCTTTGCGCGGTGCTGTTGTTCAGGCTGAACTCGTCGTCCTGGCTGTACGTGCTGCCCATCCCGGTCATTACCTGGTTTATTTCCCATGTAGTGCTGATGAAAATAAAACAATCGGATATTTCACTTACCAGCCTTAAGGAATCCTTTCAACAAATGAAATCAGCCGCTTCCGAAGACCCGCGCTTCGTTTCGGTGGATGGTTCCCCCGGCGACTGGCCGGACCAGGATTTCATGAAGTAGCGGCCGGCCCCGGCAAAAGACGAATGGCGCGAATAATTACATATTCGTGCCATTCGTTTAAGGGCCTTATTCTTATTTTCTAAAACTGCAGCCACATGCCGAAACGGTGTATGCTGCCTAAATCGCCGAAAGGCAGGAAGGCGTAATCAACGCCCAGCCCGGCGACCTTAATTCCGAAACCCAGGCTTAAACCCACGGCGGCGCCGAGGTTGGAGGTGTCATAGCCGAACTTATAGCCGCCCCGCAGCGCGAACGCTTTGCGGAACCAGTATTCGGCGCCTATTGCGGGGTAGATCTTCTCGTCCTGCAGGTATTCGTTAACCTCCGCTACGGCGTTGAGATTTTCTGAAACCCTGTAAAGCGCGCCGGCACTCAGGTTAAGCGGCAGCGGGTCAGACTCCGAATCGAACTTCATCTTTGTGCCAAGGTTCCGGGCAGCCAGAGAAAGGTTCATTTTAGGCGTGGCGCGGTAGATAGCCCCGGCGTCAACGGCGGCGGCAAAAGCGGTCTTATCGTCTATAGCCGACCGGATGAACTTAACGGAGAACCCGCCGTCAAGGCGCGGCAGGGAATCCTTCAGAATATCTTTTTTAGCGTAAGCCAGGGTAAGGGCCATGTCGCTGGCGCTGAAGCTGCCCAGTTCCGGCACCGCCCCCACGGAGTCGTTCAGCGTCCGGCCGATACCGCCTACCGTTATAAAAGTCGCGCCAAGACCGAAGCGGTTCGCCCCCGCCATCCCGGCGTAGGAGAGGTTGCCCATTTTGGCGTCCTGCAGGTAAGTGGTGAAATCAACGGCAGCTTCCCGGGTATCAAATTCCGCCAGGCCCGCCGGGTTCACGAACACCGCGCCCGAATCGTCGGCCAGGGCCCCGAAAGCCCCGCCCATGGCCACCGCGCGCGGGCTCATGGCCACCTTAAGGAAGGGAGCCGCCGTGGTCCCCGCGCCTGAGGCATAAGCCCCGGCCGGCAGCGCCAGGGCCAGCATTAAAAGCAGTATTTTCTTCATAATTTACCTCTTGCCCAAAACGTATTCCCTCAGCATTATTTTATTATCGCCATCTTATGCGCCTTGGCGCCTAGTTTTTTGCCGTCAAGGTATGTCAGCATGAAATACACCCCGGAGGCGCACTCGGAGCCATTGTCGTTCCTGCCGTCCCACTCGGAATAATACACATTGTTGCCGTCGCGCGGCCCGTCATTTATGGCGCGCACTTTTTCGCCGGCCAGGTTATATATAACGAACTTAACATTGCCCGACTTGCCAGCCGGCAGGTTATACTTTATAACCGTACCTTTTGTGGTGTAAGCGCTGACACCGTCAAACCCCGCAAGCCCCGCGAAGGCCGCGGTACCCTGTATGTTTTTGACAGTCTTGGATTTAAGGCTGAACGGATTGGGTATGTTGTAAACCTCGAACGAGGAGCTGAACGCGCTTATACCGGTAGTGGGCTTGGCCGTGAACACGGCGAACTTGCCCGACTGTGACGACGAGGTAGCGGCGCTGGGCACGTACCTGCCGCCGCTTAGGGCGCTCATATGGAACTGCTTGCGTTCCAGCGGGGTATTGGCGCCGTCCGCGCCCCTGTAAGCCCCGTCGAGGCTCCGCACGTCCACCGACACCACGCCCGTCATCGGGTCCACGGTGTAGTTCCCCGGCACCTCCTGCCAATCGCCGGTGTCCTGGGACTGCTGGTAGATCCGCAGGGCGCCGGAGTTCAGGCCGCGCTCCTTGTCGTATTTCAAGGTCAGCGTGAAGGGTTTGTTCCCCTGCACGTTGGCCAGGTTAAAGCTGTAAACTTCCGAGGCCATCAGGTTCTGAATAGCGGTCTCTATGCTGGCTTTGCCTTTGGCGGTCTTAACCGTGCGAACCGACGGCAGCGAGCTGAAAAAGCCGCCTACCAGGCCCGACAGATCGGCGGTGCCGGACGAGGCGGTCAGCGTACCCGCGTCCAGCTCTATGCCGGAATACTCCTCGTTCTCGGAGTCGAGGTCTATCTCGCCGCCTTCGCTGGCGGCGTCCTCTATGTACTGCTCGGTGCGGACATCGTTGGCCTCGTCGTAAACCACGTTCTTTACCATTTTAAGGAAGTCGTCCCCCATGCTGTCGTCAAACGCTTCCACGTGGACATTATATGTTTTGCCGGATGAGACGGTGAATTTCCCCACATACGTATTATCAGGGTCCAGCCTTAAAGACAATGAAACCGCGGTTGCAGGATCATAACAACCGCCGGAATTATTTTCGCATCCGGGCGCGGTTACCAGGTTATACCAACACCGGGGAGCCTTTATCAATTCTTTGGGGCTTTGGATCATAACATCCGCTTTCATGTCGGAGTCCTGGGACTTCCTTATTTTTACGGTAACCTGCGGGTTGGCATCCACAAGCACAATGGGGTTCCCAAGGACGGTCACTCCCACCGAAGCCGTACAGGATGACTTCCCGATAGGTTTTCCCGGGTAAAGCGCCGAGATGTTATAAACGTGCCCCGGATTTATGCCGGGCAGCTCAAAGCCGCCCGCTTCGTCGGTCTGCGCCTGTATTTTAGGCAGATAAGAAGCGGGGGAGGTTGTGTTGAGAGTTTCGTCATAAGCCGTTACTTTAATGCCGGCTTTAGCGGTAGCGCCGCCCAAACCCCCGCCCAGCAATACCGTGCCGGTTATACTGGAGGTGGAGGGGACCATGTATAAATTAAATGAAGCGTTGTCGCTGCCGGTTATGCTGCCGGCCAGGCTGGTTTTCTCCCCGGTGGTAACAAAGCCGTCGCGCGAAACCTCAAGCCGGTAAATACCGGGCGGGAGGTTTGTGAAACTGAAAGCGCCGTAATCGTCGGTTTTCGCCAGTTTCTCAACTATGCGGTGCTTTAAATACACGGAAGCGTTAGGGAGCAGCGCGCCGGCCGCGCCGGAACTCCTGACCACTCCGGAAATAGCCCCTACAGCAAGGCGCTGCGCGTCAAAATCGAACTCCTTGGCCTCGTCGGCCGGCAGGTTGACGGACACCGGCACCGGGGGATAGTTGGGGTTGGCGAACACAGCCGTATAATTGCCGGGAGGCAGGCCCCAGATCATATAACTCAGCGGCCGCGCCGCCAGCACCGAAATGATAGTGGCGGAACTTTTATTGGTTACGCCGGCTTCAAAAGGCCCGATAGCCTGTTCGTCCGGCAGGGCGTGAGAGAAGCCGCGGAAATCCCCCGCCGTATCATAAAGCATTACGGCCGGGATAAGCCCTATTATTTCAGTGTCAAAAGCCGCGAAGATCTTGGCATAGTCGGAATCCGTGAATATTTTTGTTCCTCTCACATGCCCGGCAATGCTGTCCTGGCCTATTGAACCGAGTATTTCTACCGAGAGGGGCTGAGCCATAGTTCCAAGGTTGGGATTAACTTTCGCCTGCTGCGCGGTCACATTTATGGGCACATTTTTCTCCTTGCCTATAAAGTTGGCGAACTGGCTGCAGCTCCCGCCCGGCTTGCCGCAGTCGAACTTGGTGCCAAGCAGCAGGTAAAAGTCGTACTGGCCGGGGGACATATACTTGGTCTCCCAGCCGGTAGCGGTGCTGTAATTAAAAGCGAACTGGTCCTGGCCAAAGAACAGGTCGGTTATCTTCTGCTGGTTCATCTGCGTGCCGGAGGGCAGGGGGATGACAAGATAAGACCAGGCCGCAGTTGAGATCTCGGGCAGGCCGAAGATGTTAGGCTTCACTGCCAGGCCGGTTTCAAGGTTAAAAGTCAGATCAGTGTTCCTGCCAGCCACTATATTTACATTTTCCAGCGTTTGCACCGGCCAGAAGAAGCTGGTGGTATTAGGCGCCAGGGATACATTATAAGTACCGGCCGGGAGGTTCGGGAACTTGGCGTTGCCATAATTGTTAATACTCTCGCCCTCCTGGGCTGAAACATTTTTACCGGTAACATTTATATTGAGCGGGGACCCAATTCCCTGCGGGGGATTATAAAGAGAACCGTCGGGTAATTTTACTTTGCAGGAAAGGCTGCCGGATTTTACCAGACTGAAGTCCATGCGCGCCGTCGTGGTGGAAGTAAGGTCTATGTCCCCGCCGAAAGAGGAGGCATTCCCCCACTCGTTCGAAATCACTCTGCTCCAATAACTGCTGCCGCTGGCCACAATTATAGAGTAGGCCGTGGTGTTGCTGTCAAGCGTGCCGGAAATGGCGGTAAGCCCCATCTTCCTGGTTTGACAATCCGAGTCGCACTGCTCCTGCGCCATTATTATTATCGCCGAAGATTTGCTGATGACAAAGGTGTTGGAAGGCGTTACGGTATAGGTGGTGGCAAAGGTGACATAGCCGGTTATACTCCCTGTGGCGTTCGTGTTGCCCTGGATATTAAACACATAAGGCTGCACGCCCTTGCAGGTACCGGAGCTGTCCAGCACCCAGGCGAGGCCCGCCGTGCAGGGGTTGTGGCTGGGCAGCGCGGGCGCGGTAGCGCCGGCCGCGGAAACAGTCACGCGCAGGTCGTCGGGAGTGTTTGAAAGATTGTCGGGCCCGTTATTTAACTTTAAATACAGCGGGGATTCAACGCTGAGGCTCACATTGCCGTCTACCAGGCCGTCAAGCAGGAACTGGCCGTCGCCGTCGGTATAGGCGGTACTTTCCATCCCGACGCAGGGATGCATGCCGCCGTAGGAGTCTGCCCCGGCCCAGTTCTTGCAGTCCCCCTCCACGCGCACCTGGGAATAAGGCACAGGCATGCCGTTATACCTTATATAGCCCTTTAAAGTGTAAGTAGCCAATTCAAGCTGATACGTGGCGTTCATCATCGGCAGAACCACGCCTTCGCTCCTGACTTTGTAGCCGTTCTTAAAGATATTCAAAGGATACTGCTGGTTCCAGGGAACTGACTGGAAGGAGAATCTGCCGTTGATGTCGGTAAAAGTTTCGGCCTGGAATAAATTTTGGCAGGAGCCAGGACAGACAGACGGATTGCTTGAAATATCGATCCGCACATCTTTAAGCGCGTTGCCGGAACTATCGCCCACGAAACCGCTGAAAGCTACCGCGGAGGCGGCGCCGGTCTGGTAGGTTGCCAGCGGCGCCATGGCCGAGGACATATCAACAGATATGAAATTTTCAGAAGGCAGGGCGAACGAGACAGGGGCCGTAAAAGAAAGCCTGCCGGGAACGGACACGGTCAGGCTTAAGGTGTCTTGGGCCGAAGGCTGCACATTGTAAATTTCCATTGTACCGGCGGTGTCCGTGGCTTTGAACACCCCATAGGCCACGCGCTCGCGGGTCTGCGTAAAAAAGACCTCACCCATAAGGCTGTAGCCGCGTACAAGGCCCGAAAGGCTCACATGCAGGGTAGCGCCCTGGTTGGCCGCAGCTATGGGGTTAAGTTCGTATAGCTTGGTGTCCGCCTGCCTTAAGTTCACTACGAACTTACCCAGCGGGTCGTTTATCTGGTCTTTAACCGTAGGGGATAAGCTGGGAGAAGACAGTACCACCAGGTAATTCAGGGCAGGGCGCACCGGAGCGGTAAATTTACCGTCGGCGCCGGTCTTGCCGGTGGTCAGGTAACTTCCATCCGGGGAGCCGCCGGAAGGCATGGGGATAAGCCCTACGTTAACGCCGCTCCGGGGAGCCGCCTGGTTCACAAAAACGGTCAGGGACTTGTTGTTATCGGACAAGTCGTTCTTTGTGATCCTAAGCCCCTGTGAATTGTTGCCGCTGAAACTACCCATCATATACGCACTGCCTGCCGCGTCCACGGCCACGGCCTTGCCGTAGTTGTAGCCCTGGCTGTAGGAGGAGGAGGAAAGCAAGAGCAGGTTGTTGTCGTATTGCAGGCCGATGGCGCTGCCGTTCATCATGGAGCCGCCATAATAATTCTGCTGGCCTGAACCGTCAGAGTACCCGGCCACATAAACATTACCGGCCGCGCCCACGGCCACGGAATTGGCGGTTTCCATGCTGCCGGCGTTGAATAAGGCCAGGTTCTGGAAATTCAGGCTGTTATTGTACTTTACGGTAAGGATATCGTTGCTCATGCCGTTATTGGTGTAGCCGGTAACGAACACATTCCCCGCCTGGTCCACGGCCAGGGAGTTAGCGACGTCGTTGCTGGTCTGGCCCATACCGCTGAAGACCGCTGAAGATTGAAAAACGAGCTCATTATTAAACCAGGCTGTCACCCAGTTACTGGCGGTGTCGGTGCTCGTGGCGCTGTAATAGCCGGTAAGAAACACATTACCGGATTTATCCACGGCGATGTCGGAGGGCGTATCCCAGTAGTTTATACCCGCGCTCCCGGAAGCGAAAGCGGCTGTGGTCTGCAGTACAGGGGGATTGGAGTTGTCGTATTTAGCCAAAAACATATCCTGGCTCATGGTGGACATGTTGTAGTAGATTCCCAGAACATACACATTGGCAGCCGCGTCCACAACAAAGGCGACTGGGCGCGGATACTCGTTGCCGATATAAGACGCCGAAGACCGCCAGACCAGGTTTGTGTCGTACTTGTTTATAAGCATCCCTGACGTCCCTGAATTATAAAACCCGCCCAGCGTATAAACGTTGCCGCCCTGGTCCAGGGCCAGGTCGGCCGGGACGCCGTAGTCCATGGTGGTACTGCCGATAGTGCTTGAATACACCCGCGCCATGGAAAAGCTATTCGAAGCGGTTGATTTTATTATAAGGTAGTCCCCGCGTACGCCCTCGCCGGGCATGGGCGCGGTGCCGCCCATATTACTGATCGTCCCCAGGGCGTAAATAAAAGGACCGCCGGCCGTTACAGTGTCAACCGCCACGGCCCGGGGTTCTATGCTGCCGCCGTTGTCGAACACCAGGCCGTCGGGCTGGCTGAAGCCGCCGGCAAAGCCTTGCCCCACCCTGGGGCCGTACATTTTATTGGTAACAGGGTAACCGATAGCGTCGGCGTTATTGATATCTTTAGCCTCAAAACTATAGGAGTAATTGTTGCCTGCCGCCAGGATAACAGTGGATTTATATATCTCGCCCGACAAAGGAGAAAACCCGCTTTCCTTGAACATGGTACTGGATATTATCTCAACGCCGTTGCTGAAAATATGCACTTTAGGATAACCCGGCGCGGGGTTATCAGTATCGGGGTCGGCGTATTTTACCTTATATAAGAAAGGTTCGACGGAAAGACCTACGGCCGGCGTAACCCCGTTCCAGTCGTAACCGGGCTGGCCGGCCCAGTAAAGAGCGGGCGCCCGGTTGCCGGCGCCGGCGGCGGGGTATTTTACGGTAGCTATATTGGAAAGGGTGGTATAGCCGTTGTACTTATTGGAATAACCCGTGGTATACACATTATCAACACTGTCCACGGCTACCGCAAACCCCATATCGGAATCTCCGCCGTCATAGGTGGAAAAAGTTTCAAACCCGAGACCGCTATCAAGTTTTACGGTAAGGTAGTCGCCGCCGCCCATACTCTGCGAAGCCCCGGCAAGGTACACATGATGCCCATCCGTGCTTACCGCGATACTATTGCACTGGTCATAACCGCCGCTGTCAAACGCGGCGGAAGATACGTCAAGCAGATTACTAGCGAATTTATGAACTACGCAGTCCATGTTTACGCCGTTGTAATTATTAGCGACAAGAAACACTTCGCCCGCGTTGCTTACTGCCGCGGCATACGTGTAAGCGGCGGATGAAAAACCCACTGGCAAAGCCGCAGAACCAATATATGTAACGCCGGAATTAAATTTAAAGACAGAAGTGTTGCTGCCGGTCCAGCCTGTTATATAGATATTGCCGGAACCATCCACCCCGACGCCGTTAGCGGAGCCCCAGTTGCCGGTCATCACAGCCGCGCTTGATACGGCCTGAGTTGAATAATTATATTTAACCAAAGCGATCTGGTTATCTATCTGTCCGCCCAGGTACAGATATGGGTTCCCATGGTTATCAGGCACAATGCTTTGCATATTTACCGACCCCAGGCCGGCGGTATATGAATAATCGGTTGTTGGCGCGGTCAGGTTTGAGTCAAATTTCCTTATAAGCAATTTGGCAGGAACGTAATAGCTGCCGATTATGTAAACGCTGCCGTCATAGCCGACAGTCATGGCGGTATAGTTCACCCCGAAGGCGTTGTAATCTCCCGGCAGCGTGGCGGAAGTTAAAAAGACACCCGCGCCGTTGTATTTTATGATCAAATTATCGCTGCCGGACTGGCCGCGCACATAGATAAACGGGCCGCCGGTGGTTTTGGAATCCACCGCTATATTGTAGCCGTAGGAATAGTTCGGCCCGCCGAAAACGGCGGCGGCGGTTGAGACGGAAAAGTCCCCGGTTATTGTCGCTCCGACCGCGGTTCCATCCTGCGCCCGGCCGTAAGAGGCGGACAAGGCCAGGACCAGGGTTAAAACAAGTTTTTTTATATTGAACATAAGTTCTCCTAAAAACGACCGCGTGATGAAACGCCGGGCTTAAATAATGACCGGGGCTCCCGGCGCCGTTGCGCCGCTCCGGTTTCCTTTAAAACTCCCACTCCAGGCCGGCCAGGTAGGTGCTGGCGCGGTAGTTATAGCGGTAATTGGCCTCGTAGCGCATGTTGGAGCTGGAGACCTGGTAATTGTAGGCCGCCCGGGCGTAGAAACTCTTGAATACCGGGTACCTGGCCGTCAGGGAGCTGAGCCACACGGTCTGGTCGATTTTGGCCGCGCCGTAAACGCCGCTCTCGTCCTGCCTGCAGCGCCCGGTATAATAAAGCCGGCGCCAGTCAAGGCTGAACCCGAACTGCGTCCCGTCTTTCAGCATAAAATTCATGGAAGGAGCAAGGCCTATCTCGGTGTAGCTGTAATAGTCCTTGATAAAAGTGGTGCGGGAAGAATCGTAGGAGTTCTGGTTGGAGCTCAGCCAGCCGAAATGCGCCGCCGCCGCAAGATAAAGAGGCTTCAGGGCGCGCGAGGCTTTTACGCTGAAGTTCTGCAGCAGGTCGGCGCGCTTGTCGCTTTTAAAATAAGGCTGGCCGGTAGCCGGCTTGGCCACCAAAGCCTGGTCGCCGTAGCTGCGGTAGGTTATGTCGTAGCCGGCTTTCATATTTACGGGGTCGGGGAACCAGGCGTAAACAAACCCCAAGCGGTGGTTGACGTTATCCATGGTGTCCGTCCCTGCGTTAGCCGACAGCTCGTCAAAGGTGGTGGTATCGATAACGGTCCGGGACTGCGACAGCAGCGTGCTGTAGTTGGGATACTTCACCTGGTAAAAATCATAGGACTCGGTAAAGGTGCCGTGCGGCCGCTCCTGTTCGGCGTCAAAGCCCAGGGAGAGGGTGGTGTAGTCAAAAAGGCCTTTACCCCAGTTCTCGTCCTTGGTTTCCTTAATAAGGGCCTTTGAGTACGAGATGCGCGGCTTGTACTTGTCAAACTCGTCGGTGTAAACGTATTTAAGCGAGACGGTATGGGTCTGGCGCTGGCGGGTGAGCACGCCGCCGCCGGCCAGTTCCTGTATATCCTGCGTGCCGGAGTAGTTGCCGGAATAGACCGGGATAAGTTCGTGCCCTTCGGACAGCGTCAGGGCCGGGGAGAGAAAAGCGTCGAACCGCCCCTGGAAGGAAGCGGCGTCGGAGTCCAGGTAATACTTGCCGCCCAGCAGGGAAACGTCGGCCACGGGCGTTATCTTAGTTTCGGCCCGGGCCGCCGCAGAGAGCAGCAGCAGTACCGCCGCCAGGGATATTTTGTCCAAGAGATTTATTTTTATTTTCATAGTCGGAATTTTTTAAACAGGCTAAAACCGCAGCAGCCCCGCGTCTTTAAGCAGTTTGGCGGAGTACATCACGTCTATTGTGCGCCCGTTGAAAAGGGAACTGGTATAAACGCGCTCAAAGTTAAGGCGGTCGGTTATCTGGTCTACGGTCTCGCCCCCGCCCAAAGCGCCGCTGAAATCCCCGGCGGAAAGGATCTTGCCGTCGTCAAACAGTACAAAGTCCTGCGCCGTTATCCAGGTATGGTCTATATCGCTGTAGGTGTTTTTTTTGACACTTTGAAAAACGCTGCCGTTGAGCGTGTAAGTCGGGGCGGAACCCCCCAGGTATGAAACAGAATCCGCGGTGAGCGCGGGGACGTTATAATTCACAGCTTTCCAGAACAACCTGCCCAGCCCGCCGTTCTCCCCGGACTCAGAAGGCCCGGCCGCGTAAAAAGAATAATTCCCGAAAACCAGGTTATAGCGGGGGTCGGCGGCGCTGCCGTTATAGGCCATGCGGCCGAAGGAAGCGTCCTCGGTAACCTTGTCCTGGGTATTGGACATCACGCTGTTCATGGCGGTAAGGCGCCACTGCGGCGCTTCGGAACCGGGAGAAGAGATCATATTGGCCGTAGCCAGCGAAAGGTCGGCAGGGAGGGCGGCATTAAAAGTGAATAAGATCTTGCCAAAATCAAAACGGCTGGCGCGGGTGTTCAGCACCACGTATTTAAACTGGTTGTCCGCGGGCCTGATGGTGTATTCTTCCATGCGCACACGGTTGCCGAAGGCGTCTATGGCTACTTTGCGGCTCTGGAATTCCGCGGATTGTATCTCCTCCTGCGCCCTGGCGATTACGTCCGCTTTGGATATCTCGCTGTAGATCTCGTTGCGGGCTATCTGCCTGGGGTCGCCCACCGAGGAATTCATATTACTGGGGTCGTTAAAGTTCTGCCCCGGCTCCCGGAGTTTGCCGCCGGCCGGCACCTCGGCGAACTGCCCTTCGCGCACCAAACCGGTGTTGCCCTTGCTGTCGCCGGCTAGCACGGAACCCTCGTAAACCTCCACCCGTGAACCGTCGGCATCCGCTTCCACCATAAAATCAGTGCCGCGCACGGCGCAGACCGCGGAAGGCGTACGCACTTCGAACTTCTTGGAGAATTTCTTAACCCAGGAGCGCACCCGGCCGAAATAAAGGCCCAGGGAGACAGAGTCTTTGTTTTCGGTACTCATTTTAAAAGAGGACAGCGGCGCCAGCTTAACCAGTGAGCCATCGTCCATGAAGAGCTGCACGGTGGAGGCGCGGGCAGTGCGCAGCGCGTCCCCGTCGGCCAGGCGGGTCTTCTCGTCACCGGCAAGCCTTACCCATTCGGCGGAAGCGCTCTTTTTTAGATCCACCTCGCCCCGCCAGGAATCAATATAGGCGGCGCGCGCAGGCAGGCAGGCAAACAAGAAAACCGCTGAAACAATCAGCCGTTTCATCATAAAAAAACTCCTTAAAAACCCTTAATAACCCCCAGGGGAAGCACCTGAATTTAAATTCGCTTTCAGCATTATAATTGTTGAAGGAAGGCCTTGTCAACGTAACAAAGGTAACAGGCCGCGGGCCGGAATTTACCGGCACCTGCCCCGCTGCTCCGTTTTCAATGGGCGCAGATGTCGCAGGAGGAGTTGTCCGCCGGTTCGGCTTCCACCTGGAAGACCGCGTGGCGTATACCGAAGCCCGTGGCCACGCCGCAGGTGGCGGCCTTAAGGGCGGCCTGCTGCTTGGCGGGGTCCTTGACCACCAGGTGGGCGCTCAGGGCGTTGAAACCGGAGGAAAGGCTCCAGGCGTGCAGTTCGTGCACGTCAGAAACCCCGTCTATGGCGCGCAGTTCCTTCTCCAGGTCTTTCAGGGAAAGTCCCCTGGGCGCGCCCTCCATAAGTATGTGGAAGGCCTCGCGCAGCAGCCGGGTGGAACTTAGAAGTATCAGCGCTATTATAAGCAGGGAAACTATGGTATCGGCGCGGTACCAGCCGGTAAAGTAAATAATAACCCCGGCGGCTATGGCCGCCACGGAACCGGCCAGGTCGCTCATTACATGCAGGAAGGCGCCGCGGATGTTTATATTTTCCCCGCTATGGGAGTGCAGTATGAAAGCGCAGGCGATATTGGCGGCCAGCCCCAGCAGCGCCACCGCCAGCATTGGGCCCGCGAGAACCGGCACCGGGGAGTAAAATCTCTGGTACACCTCGCGCAGCATATAGCCGGAAAGCAGCCAGAGCAGCATGGCGTTAGCGAGCGCCGCCACCACCTCCGCCCGGCGGTAGCCGTAGGTGCGGGCCGAATCCGGCTTAAGGCCGGCCAGGCGCGAGGCGAAAAAACTCATACCGAGCGCTGCCGCGTCCGTGAGCATATGCATGGAGTCGCTCAAAAGGGCCATGCTCCCGGTAAGGAAACCGCCCGCGGCCTCAACAAACATGAAGGCGGCGGTTATAAAAAAAGCCGCCGTTATGGCCTTGCGCTGCAGGTGCGCCCCGCGGGCATGGTGTTCACCCTGGCAGGAATGTCCGCTGTCATGTTGATGTTCGTGTTTAGCAGCCATACGGTAATTATATGAATTTGCTGGCGGGTTTAATGGTAAAATATCGTACCTTTTATGTCTAATATAGCCCCAGGCCCGGAAGACTCCCTGCGCAAGGTACACGAGGAGATTTCTTCCTCCCTTGGCGCCATAGACCCCGAAGTTTTCGACCTGACGAAGTTCCCTTTCAGCTTTATGGGCAAGGCCTCGCGGGCCCGCTTTACGCTGCTTACAGCTGGCGCGCTGGGCCTTAGCCCCGGGAAGGCCGTTAAGATAGCGGCCGCCGCGGAGCTCACGCATACCGCCTCCCTGCTGCACGACGACTGCCTGGACCTGGCCCGCTACCGCCGGGGCCTGCCCACTTTAAACTACCAACTTGGGGTAAACGCCGCCATTTTGGTAGGGGACCTTGTAGTCGCGCTGGCTTTCGACTGCGCCGGGCGGGCCTCCCCGGAACTGTCCGCGGAGCTTGTGCTCGCCGTAAAGCACATGACGGAGGGCGCTCTCCTTGAAGAAAATTCACGCGGCAGGAAGATTTCCGCGGCCCGGGCCGAACAGATTGTAGTGCTTAAAACCGGGTCGCTGTTCCGCTGGTGCGCCCTGGCCTCCTGCGCGCTGGCGCGCAGGCCGGACCTGCTGGAGAACTGCGCGCTTATAGGAGAACGGGCGGGCGCCGCATTTCAGGTTATAGACGATGTACTGGATTTTGAGGGCGACGCCGGCGCCTGCGGCAAGGAAACGCTGAAAGACATAAAGGAAGGAAAGTTCACCCTGCCGCTGATACTGGCCCTTAACGACGCTGTCTCGGGCCCGTCGGCGGAGAAGCTGGCGGCCGCCATGCGGAGCGGCCCGGCCGCTGACCTTTCCCCGGCGCTTGAGCTGGCTGACCTTGTAAACAAAGGCGGTTTCGCCGCGGCGGCGCGAAAAACAGCCGTTGAAAATCTGAAAGGCCTTTTCCCCCTGGTTGACAAACTTCCGGACCAAGAAGGCGCCGCACGGCTGAAAATTTTCCTGGCCGCCCTTGGCGAGAGGAAGGCGTGAGCGCCGGCGGGCCGGGGGAAATATGAAAAAATGGTTTATAATCCTGCGGGCTTACTCCTGGCCGGCCTCTATAGTGCCGGTCATACTCGGCTCCGTAGTGGCTTGGCGGGGCGGCAGATTTTCCTGGACGGACTTCTGCCTGACGCTGCCTGCGGCGCTGCTGGTACACTCGGCGGCCAACCTGTCCAACACCTATTTTGACTTTAAGAGAGGCGTGGATAAGAAAGAAACCGCCGATGACCGCGGGCTGGTGGACGCTATGATAGCGCCCCGCACAATGCTGAGGGCCGCGCTGGGCATGTTCGCCGCCGGGGCCGCCATCGGCATAGGCCTTTCCCTCAAGAACCACCTGCCCGCCCTGCTGTGGCTGGGAGCGGCGGGTCTTGCGCTGGCCTGGTTCTACACCGGGACGGGCTTTGCCTATAAGTATATGACGCTGGGGGACCTGGGGGTATTTTTCGCCTTCGGCCCCTGCATAGTCACCGGGACCGCCCTCATACAGACACGGGCGTTCCTCCCCGAAGCGCTTTGGGCCTCGATCCCGGTGGGGCTGCTTATAGTGGGCATCCTGCACGCCAATAACATGCGCGACGCCGGTAGCGATTCAGAGGCGAAGTTCACTACTCTCGCCGCCGCGCTCGGGCAGGGCAAAGCGGTTAAGTTCTATTACGCTCTTATCTTTGTGCCGTACTTTTTTTCTGTCACCTTCGGCAGCGTCTGGCCTTTCATCTTCTGCGCCCTGTCCATGCCTCTCGCCGTAAAACTTCAGCGTAAAGCCGCAAAAGGCGAATTTTCCGCCCTGGTGCCGGAAACCGCGAAACTGGTGGCTGTCTTCGGCCTGCTGCTCTCCGCCGGCCTCCGCCTGGCGAAGTAACCATAAAGACACGCCTCCGGGAGCACGCCCGCGACACCCCCATTGTAAAGACGCGGGAATTTTTATAGATTATATATGGCTTTAGAGATATCCATGGAGGGTCCGGTACAAATGAAGAACAATAAACTGGTACTTGCATTCGCTTTGCCGCTGCTGGCCGCGCTGGCGCTTTCATCGTGCGGGGGCAACAAGAACAAAAAGACCGGTACGGGCCCAGGCCAGGACATGGTTACGGACACCTCCGCCATCCCCACGCTTGACATGCAGGAAAGCACGGACACCCTCAGCACCGAGGGCAACATCCGCGGCGGAGAATTCACGCCGCAGGAAAACATAAAAACCATAAACTTCGACTACGACCGCTACGAACTTTCAGAAGGCGCCCGCGCGATCCTGCAGGCCAACGCCGCGCTGATCAAAGTCCGCAAGGACTGGAGCGTGCTGGTGGAAGGCTACTGCGACAACCGCGGCACCGTGGAATACAACCTGGCGCTTGGGCAGAAAAGGGCTAAAGCGGTGCGCGACTACTACGTGCGCCTCGGCGTGGCGGAGAACACCGTGGGAACCATCTCCTACGGCCTTGAGAACCCGCTCTGCTCCGAAGAAACGGATGCCTGCTGGCTGATGAACCGCCGCGCCCAGACCAAGATAAAAGGCAAATAAATGCGGAAAATATTATTTATAATCCCCGCCTGCCTGCTGGCCGCCGGCTGCGTAGCCACTCAGCAGGATATGCTGCAGATGCAGAGCCAGATGGACGACCTCAACAACAGCCTGGCGAACATGCAGAAGAACCAGGCCGAGTTGGCGGTCAAGATGGAGGAGCTTTCCAAAAATCTTACCGCCTCCTCCGAAAGCATGAAAGATATTTCCACCCAGATGGAAAAACTCTCGGGCCGCCTTGACGAGCGCGATACCGCCATGAACAAGCGCGTCAACGCCATCGGCCAGACCGTAAGGAAACAGCAGGAAGAGGTTGAAACCGCCCTGTTGCCCGCCAAGCTCTACAACGACGCCTACAACGCATTTATCAGCAATAACTTCGACGGGGCCGCCACCGGCTTTAAGACCTATCTGTCCAAGTTCCCCGGCGGAGAGATGTCCGAGGGCGCCTATTTTTACCTGGGTGAGTCCCTGTATTTTAAAGAACGCTGGCAGGACGCGGCACTGGCCTATGCCACGGTCATTGAAAAATTCCCCAAATCAGCCAGGATCCCGGCCGCCAGGCTAAAATACGCCATGGCCCTGCTGAAGCTTCCCGAAGACAAAAAAAGCGAAGCGCTTAACTACCTGCGCTCCGTAGTAAAGGATTACCCCGCCTCGCAGGAAGCTAAAACAGCGAAAGACTACATTAACCGTATTTCCCCGCCAAAACCCGCGGCGGGCCGCGCAAAGCCGGCAAAAGCCCCGGCCAAGGTCCCGGCTAAAAAAGGCTGAACCGCCTCTATGAAAGTTATTACGGCCATGGCAGCCGCGTTTTTAGCGCTGGCTCCGCGCGCCGGGGCGGGCGCCGATATCTATATCGGGATAGCCCCCGGCCAGGAAGTTAAAAAAACCTCCGTGGCGCTGGCGAAGTTCCTCCCGGAAAGAGACCAGAGCCCTGAAGACCTGGCCCTGGCCGAAACCTTCCGCGAGATAGTGCGTTCCGATTTGCTGTACTCCCGCTACTTTGACGTAAAGGAAGACCCCCTCGCGGCCGCTAACCTTGATGCCGGCCCGCAATCCCTGGCGTACTGGAAAAATTTATCCGGCAGTCTTGTAACCGGCAAGGCCAGGGACGCGGGCCCGGTGTGGACCTTTACCCCCCGCCTATACGACCTGGCCTCCGGCAAGGGCGTTATTGAAAAATTTTTCCAGGGTGAAAAAAAAGCCATGCGCCGGGCCGCGCACCTGTTCTCCGACGACGTGATATTGCGCCTCACCGGGCGCCTCGGCATAGCGCATTCGAAGCTGGCTTTCGCCAACAATTCCACGGGGCGCAAGGAGATCTACACCGTTGATTACGACGGGGAAAATCTTACGCGCCTGACTTCGGACAACAGCATAAACCTGCTGCCGCGTTGGTCGGCTGACGCTTCGCGCATCTACTACACCACCTACCGCTGGGGCAACCCGGACATGTTCGAGATAGACCTGCGGGCTGGCAAGATACGCCCGTTCACCACCTTCCAGGGGCTCAACATCCCCGGCGGCTTCTCTCCCGACGGGCTTACCATGGTAATGACGCTTTCGCGCGGCGACGACCCCAATATCTATACGCTTAACGTGGTCACCAAAGAATTAAAGAAGCTGCTCCAGGGCATCGGAGTAAGTTCTTCCCCCACCTGGTCTCCGGACGGGAAACAGGTGGCTTTTGTTTCCGACCGCTCAGGGAACCCGCAGGTTTACGTGTTGGAACTGGCCACCCGGAAAACCCGCCGCCTTACGCGCATGAACTGGTGCGATTCACCCTCCTGGTCGCCCTCAGGGGAGTGGATAATTTTTTCCGGCAGGGAAACAGGCAAGGAGAACCTGAACATATTCATCACCGACCTTACCGGCAGCCAGATACGCCGCCTGACCAGCAAGGCGGGCGCCAACGAAGACCCCTCCTGGTCGCCTGACGGCAGGTTCATCGCGTTTACCTCAACCCGCCGGGGACGCCGGGAAATTTTTATAATGGACTACGACGGCAGCGCTCCCCACCCGCTGACGGAACTTAGGGGGCAGTCTTTTACGCCCAATTGGTCGCCTTAGGAGCCTGTCCGGCATAAGGCTTTCATGACGAAATTGACGATTTTGGAGCCGAGCCGAAGCGACGCGAAACGAGCACCCTCGACGGAGGTTGTAAGTTGAGCGTCGCGAAGGCGCAGGACAAAAGCGGCAATTGCAGGCGAAATTGCTTATGTCGGACAGGCTCTTAGGATATTGTGTTAAGGCAGGGGAAGCGGGACAAGCGTTCCGCTTTTTTTATTTGCAGGCCGCGGAACGTATCTTTTCAAGCAGGGAAGCGAAGAACCCGGCCTCGCGCCCGGAAGCGCGCACGGGATGGAAATTAAGCCCGCGGCCGCTTTTAAGCGCCGCAGCGAGCTCTTTGTCCAGCAGGGCGAGGAACTCCGGGCCCAGCCGCTTGCGGCGCTCCGACAACATACCAGGGTTTATGACATCCTCCAGCGTGAAATATTCCTGGCCGCAAAAAGCCTGAATATAAGGGCTCTCCATGAACTCCGCCACGGCGTCCTCGTCGGAGAGGCTTTTGAGCCGCTTTACCGCCAGCAGGCCGCAGACCAGGCGGGAGTCCCTGGCGGGGCGGCCGTAGCCGGCGGAAAAATACCGGCCGTACTCGCCGTCCAGTTTTTCCCAGGGCAGGGCCTCCGCCAGTTTAAGCCAGCGGTTTGAGCCGGCAAGTTTTTCGCCAAGGTGAAAAAGTTTGCCGAAAAGCGTGGGATTGAATTTTTCAGAGCGGTACATATGGGTTAGCGCGTTATTTTTCCGGCTTAAAGCACTTGCGGCAGCGGGCTTCGTACTTGTCTCCGGCGCCCACGTCTATACGCCGGCCGGAGTCGCTCAGGCGCTGGCTGAAATGCGCCGGGTTGCCGCAGACCATGCAGATGGCGAGGTTCTTGGTGACGAACTCCGACACCGCCATGAGCTTGGCCATGTTCACAAAAGGCTCCCCGCGGTAATCCTGGTCCAGCCCGGCCACGATAACGCGCTTGCCGGAATCGGCCAGCTTCTGCGCCACCTCCACTATTTCATCGCCGAAGAAATGCGCCTCGTCTATGCCGACCACCTGCGTTTCCGGCAGGGTTTCCTTTAGAATCTCCCTGGCAGTTTTAACCGGCCGCGCGGCCAGCGTGGATCTGTCATGTGAAACGATATGCTCCCTGGAATAGCGCACGTCCAGGTGCGAGTTGAACACCTGCACTTTCTGCCTGGCTATCGCGGCCAGCTTCAGCCTGCGGATAAGCTCCTGTGTTTTGCCGGAGAACATGCTGCCGCAGACCACCTCTATCCAGCCCGAAGACGCCGAAACGTTAAAGATCATTTCCCCCCCTTGAATTTAGCGGAAAAGTAAGCCCAGGTAAGTTTAAGCCCTGCCGGAAATTTTACCAGCGGCCTGTAGCCCAGTTCTTTGCGGGCGAGGGA
This sequence comes from Elusimicrobiales bacterium, assembly GCA_036171915.1. Taxonomy (GTDB): domain Bacteria; phylum Elusimicrobiota; class Elusimicrobia; order Elusimicrobiales; family UBA9959; genus UBA9959. The sequence continues at coordinate 73,406 of JAVHRY010000092.1, forward strand.
GATGTCGGAGTAGGTTTTGCGGATATCCCCCTTGCGCTTGGGGGAGAAGATTTTTTTTATCTTGTGCCCTGTTATTTTCTCAAGTTCGCGCGCGATGTCCAGCAGGGAGATATTGGTGCCGGTGGCCACGTTGATGACAAGCCCGGAAACCCGCGACGGCGCCAGCGCCGCCCGGATATTCCCGTCCACCACGTTGGAAACAAACGTGAAATCGCGGGACTGTCTCCCGTCCCAGTGTACTTCCAGCGGCTTCCCCTGCACTACCAGTTCCATGAAGCGCGGGATGACGGCGGAGTAAACGGACTCCGGGTTCTGCCTGGGCCCGAAAACGTTGAAATAGCGCAGCGCCACGGTCTCAAGGCCGTAGGTTTTGGCGTAGACGCGGCAGTAATGCTCCCCCGCCAGCTTGCTTACCGCGTAAGGGGAGATGGGGGCCGTGGGCAGGCCCTCGGTCTGCGGAAAGATGCGGCACTCACCGTAGGCGGAGCTGGTGGCGGCGTAAACGAAGCGCTTAACGCCCGCCGCTTTGGCAGCCATCAGCGCGTTCAAGGTGCCGGTGGCGTTATTATCGTTGGCGGCGCGCGGATCGTCAACGGACTTGGGCACCGAGCGGAAAGCCGCCTCGTGCAGGACATAAGTAACGCCCTTCATGGCTTTGGCCAGGTCTTTCGGCTCGCGCAGGTCGCCCCGCACCAGTTCAAACCTGCCTGCAAAAGGCGCCAGATTTTCTTCCCTGCCGGTAGAAAAATTATCAAAAACGCGCACGCGCTCGCCGCGCTTCAGCAGCTCTTCCACGATATTGGAGCCGATGAACCCGGCCCCGCCGGTAACCAGCCAAAGAGGTTTTTTCATAGATTCAATCCTTCCCAGACAACAGTTTATCATTTTAAAATCCGCTATTAAAATCCAACCCCGCCGCCACCTGCCAGGGACACAACCACAAGACCACGCAGGGGCTGGCATGAGTTTGCCCTGGAGCCGCATAGCGGGTGGGCGCAAGGGCAACCCCATGCCCGGCCCTGTGAGGGCCAAAGAGACAGGCTTCTAATCCCTTACCTCCCCCGCCTGCCGCCACGGATGCCAGTACTCCCTGGATTTATCTTCCAGATCGTCCTTGCGCGCGGGCTCGCTAATTTTAAGACTTACGTAAAAGAAAAATTCCCTGACCCCGCCTGAGCGCTCACGGAAATCCCACTTGGTGCGAAAATCGTGGAAGTCACGGTACAGGGTAATCCCTTTCTCGAAAAACCTGAAATCCCTGAGATCAAGCCCGCCCGCGGAACTCACCCGGTAGCGCAGCACCGTCTCCGCCCGCCAGCCCGATCCGCGCCAGGGGCGGAACCCGAACATATTGCTTATCACCCAGGCCTTGGGGGCGCTCGAGTAGTTGGCTATGCCGCCGCCGGCGTAGTTTTCAGCGTCTCCCACGTTAACCTGCGTAACGAAACTGCGCGCCCCGCCCGAAAAACTGTAGGTCTCCGAAGCGAAAATATCCACCATCGGGCGCGGCGCATAATATATCTCCGCCGTAACCGGGGCCAGGCGTTTTTTAAACGAGGCTTCATAATAGGTGCGCAGGTCGTAGGAGGTGGATAACTTATAGTAAGTATTAAACCTCGGCATCACGAACAGCTGTGAAGATACCGCGCTCGTTTCCTGCCCCTTGTCCGCGGCCCCGTCGTCGCCGGCCAGCTTATTCTTGCGCAGGCGGCGCGTGTACGCGTAACCCAGATCAAAAGAACCCCAGAACCTGTCATAGCGCAGCGTGGCCCCGCCCCCGTAGCGGCCTATCCAGGTATCGTTCAGGCCGGGCACCGTGGAAATAAAGACCGACTGGTTGTAAAACACCGACGGGGAAAGCGTTACGCGCGAAACTATGGGCACGGCTTTAGACACTGTCCAGACGCCGTTGCCACGTTTCTGGGTGTAGCCGGCCCCCTCGTCGCGCGCGTTCTCGAAATACCCGCCGAAAGAATTCAGCACCGGCAGCCCGAGCACGCCGAAAGGCACCGTATTAAAATCCAGCCTGGGGATGGAACTGTTGGCCTTCTGGAACTGATTAAAATCCGCGGTGTGGGTTTCCCTGCCGTTGGCGCTCAGGCGGGTTATGGTGTAGTTGGTCTTGCGGGTAAGGGCGACGCTCGCCTGCTCGTCCGGACTGACGGCGAAAGGGTTGCTCCTGAAAAAATCGTTATTCACCTTCGGATCGGAAAGCAGCCGGAAAAAACTCTGGCTGTAATACTGGGCCGGGTCTGATTCATTGAAGCGGTTAAGCAGGTGCCAGAACCCCCCGTTCACGCCCCAGCGGTCGGCGCTGCCGTCATACTCGCGTATGCGGTAAACCGACACGTCCGTAATATTTTTTTCGGGACGGCGGAAATCCAGCTCGCCCCCGGTACCCAGGCCGCGCTTCGCGAAATAGTCCAGGTACACCTTAGCCCTTGTTTCAGGGTTCACGCGGTAAACATAACTGGACTTAATAAAGAAACCGTTGCGCTTGTCGTAGCCGGGGCGGAAAATACTGACAAAAGGCGTGCCGCCGCCTATGGGCCGGTAAACTACCGGAAAGTAGAAAATAGGCATTTTACCCAGGAAAAAAACGTTATTATAAGCGAGAAAGTAGCGTTCCGGCACCAGGTATAGGCGCGAGGCCCTGAGCCTGTAATGCGGGGGCTCCTCGTCGCAGCTTGTGATGCTCGCTTTTTTATAAGTGTACTTATCCTTATCGAACTCCACAACCCTGCCCTTGATGATGAAATTTTTATAAGTGAAGCGCCCGTCTTTAATTCTGCCGGACTCGGAACCGTAGTCCATAACCCCGCTCTTGCCGTAGACGGTGCCGGTGTCGTCGTCCATAACGAAATCGGAAGGCGAAACCACGGTACGGCTGGCCATGTTGACGGTGAGATTCCTGGCCCGGATAATTTTTACGGGCGTGTCGGCCGCGGAGAATTCCTGTAGCTTTACGTTCCCCTCAAGATCTATGACGCGGGTATACTCGTTGAACTTGGCGAAATCGGAATTAAAATAAACGCGGTGCGTCCCGGTGGAGAGCGGCAGGTCGTAAGCGCCGGCCGGCAGGGCCGCAAAGCCGGCAAGAAGCGCTATAATAATTTTTTTCTTCATCTGTTCCGGCAGCTCTCGTACTGCTTTTCAGCCCGTTCTTTATTTCAGCGCCTTTTCCATTCCGAACAGCGCCGCGCCGTGCGAACCCAGGTCGGCGTTGTCGGAGACTTTTATCTTCACCCTGGAAAAAGGCGTTTTTATCTGCTGGTGCCGCAGCACTTTTTCCATCTCCGGCATGAACCACCGCCGCGCTTTTGAAACTCCCCCGGTAAGCACCACGTAATCAGGGTTTAAAAGCAGGATAAGGTCGGAAAGCCCCACGCCCAGATAATGTCCGGTCTCGGCCCAGATCTTCTTTGCGGCGGCGTGCCCCCGGGCCGCCGCGTTGGTAAGACAGATAGTGTTGAATCTCTCATGGCCGGGGACCGAATATTTCTTTACAAAAGCAGCCTCATTGCCGATAATTTCCCGCGCCCTGGCCATTATGGCGTAGCTGCCGCAATACGCCTCAAGACAGCCGCGCGCGCCGCAATGGCACTGGCGCCCGCCCAGTTCAAGCTTTAAATGCCCCACTTCACCGGCGGACCCCGTAGCGCCGTGGTACAGCTTGCCCTCCAGAATAAGCCCGGAGCCGATACCAGTGCCCAAGGTCAGGGCCAGCACGTTGGCTTTTTTTCTCGCCACCTCTATTTCGTAAGCCCCCCACGCGGCCATGTTCGCGTCGTTTTCCATGGAGCACGGCAGGCCGGTGAGTTTTTCAAGCGGCCCGGCGATATTAACGGAGCGCCAGCCCAGGTTGGGAGAAAAGCGCAGCACCCCGCGCTCGGGGTCCACGTCGCCCGCCGCCCCTATGCCTATTGAAACCAGCTGGCGGCCGTAGTCCGTTTTAAATCCCTCCACGATAGCGGCTAAATGCTTAACGAAGGCGCCGTTCCCCTTTGAAGCTTCCGTGCGGAATCTCTCCCGCGCCAGCAGTTTCCCGGCGCGGTTCACCACCACCAGCTTCGTATTAGTGCCGCCGATATCTATTCCTATTCCGAGCATATTGTCTCCTTGAAAAGTAATTACCTGGCGCTTTCTTTATCCCCCAAGATCTTCAGCGCCGCGCCAGCCAGGTAAAAAGACCCCAGCACCGCCGCGGTGCCTGAAGCCGACGCGGACCTGAGCGCCGCGCCTATATCCTGCTGCACTTCCACCTCCACCCCCGGCCTTATCGCCGCGAGTTCGTCCGCCAGGACGCAGGGATCGGCCGCGCGCGGGGAGTCCGGCCTTGTAAAAATAAACCTGTCAGCGAGCGGGGCCAATATCCTCAAGATACTCGCGCGCTCCTTGTCCTGCAGGATCCCCATTACAAAAGCCGCCGGCAAGCCCGCAAAGGGCGAGGTCTTCCACGTGGCGGAAAAAGCGCGCGCGGCCTCCTCATTGTGCGCCCCGTCAATTATAAACAGGGCGCCGCCGAAAGCCGGCCCGCCGGCAAGCGCCTGGAAGCGGGCCCGCCAGCGCAACGAGGCGAACCCCCGCGCGGCGTTGGCGCGGCTTATGGGCCAACCCAGGCCGCGCAGTATTTCAAGCCCTTCCCAGGCGAGCGTGGCGTTTGAAACCTGCGGCTCGCCAAGTATGGCGAAGGGGTAAAGCTCCCCGGTCTTTTTGTGGCGCAGCGTCATACGGCCGCCCGCCCAGTCGCGGGAAACTATCTCGAAAACCGGGGAGAAGAAATGGCACTGGGCGCCCTTTGCCTCCGCTTCCCTTGATATTTCAGCCCTGGCCTCCGGCTGAAGAATGGGGGAGACGCAGATGCCGCCCTGTTTTACTATCCCCGCTTTCTGAAACGCTATTTCGGCCAGGGTTTTCCCCAGGTATCGCTTGTGGTCATAATCCACCGAGGTTATAACGCAAAGCTCCGGCTTAGGCAGCACGTTGGTGGTGTCCCAGCGCCCGCCGATACCCACCTCTATCACGGCCAGGTCTGTTTTTTCCCTGTCAAAACAGAGAAAAGCCATGCAGGTAAGCAGTTCAAAAAAACCGAGCTCCGGCCCGGCCCTGAAAACCTCGTCAAAAAGCGCGGCGAAAGTTTCTTCGCTGACCGGCTCGCCGCCAAGTTGTATGCGCTCCGTAAGGCTTACCAGGTGAGGCGAAATAAACAGGCCTGTCTTTAAACCGGCGGCCCTTGCCGCCGCCTCAAAAATAGCGCAGACCGAACCTTTGCCGTTGGTCCCGGTAACGTGCACCGTTTTCAGGCGGGCTTGCGGGTTCCCGAGTTTTTCCAGGCAGGCGTAAACGCGCGCCAGGGCGTCTTTTTTAACGAAGTCCTGGCGCGAATTTAATTTATTTCCGGCTTCTTCAAAGGTCATAAGATAACAAGGCAAAGGTGAAGGCAGAGCTGCAAATTGCGGTTACTTTACCTAAGCCTTAACCCTTGCCGCGTCCACTCCCAGGTCTTTGAGTTTGTGTTCCAGCCGCTCGTAGCCCCGGTCAATGTGGTAAATGCGGCGTATGACCGAGCGTCCCCTGGCGGCGGCGGCGGCCACCACCATCGCCGCGCCGGCGCGGATATCCGACGCCATCACGGGCGCGCCCAGCAGCGACGGCACGCCGCGGATAACGGCCTTCCGGTCCATAACGGTTATGTCGGCGCCCATACGGATAAGCTCCGGGGCGTGCATGAAGCGGTTTTCAAAGATCTGCTCGTGCACCTCGGAAACCCCGTTGGCGCGCGCCATGAAAGACATCCACGGGGCCTGCAGGTCCGTGGGAAACCCGGGGTGCGGCTTCGTCACCACGCTGACCGGCCTGGGCCTGCCGTGGAACTCCACTTCTATGGCGTCTTTAAAAACGGTTATTTTCACCCCGGCTTTTTTCATGAAGCGGATAAGGGCGTCCAGGGTTTTGGGCGCGGCGTTCAGCAGCTTTATTTTACCCCCGGCGGCCGCGCAGAGCAGCATAAAAGTACCGGTTTCAACCCGGTCGGGCATGACGGTATATTTAAGCCCCCGCAGGCGGGCCGCGCCGGTTATTTTTATTACGGACTTGCCGGCCCCCTCGACCCCGGCGCCCATTTTTATAAGCGCCCCGGCAAGGTCCTCTATTTCCGGCTCGCGGGCGCAATTTTCAAGGGTGGTGGTCCCTTCTATAAGCGCGGCGCACATCATAAGGTTCTCGGTAGCGCCGACGCTCGGGAAACGGAATTTCACGCGTCCGGCTTTAAGCTTTTTAGCGGAAAGGAGCACGTCGCCCTTTTCGTAGGAGACCAGGGCGCCGAGTTTTTTAAAGCCGTCCAGGTGTATGTCGATGGGGCGCATGCCGATGGAACAGCCCCCGGGCAGCGAGAAGCGGGCTTTTTTGAACCTGGCCAGCAGCGGGCCCGCCACCAGCATGGAGGCGCGCATCTTGCGCACCAGGTCATAAGGGGCGTGCAGCTTAAGCGGCCCCCGCTCCTCGGCCACGAAATTACCGTAGCCGTAAAAACAATTCTTGCCCAGGTAGTTGAGCAGCTCATAGGTGGATTTTATATCCATCAGCTCGGGCACGTTCTTTATCTCGCATTTCTCGCGGGTCAGCAGCGTGGCGGCCAGTATGGGCAGCGCCGCGTTCTTTGAGCCGCTGATAGTGGTCTGCCCGCTCAGCGGCCTGCCGCCGCGTATTATTAAACTATCCATTGTTCCCTCCGCCCCGGGCCGGCCGCCGCCCCGCGTTTTTGCCTTTGAATACGGCGAACACGAATCTTTCCACTCCGTTCAGATCTTTATGGGTGCGCTTTTTCTTCCAGACCCCGCCTGGCAGGCCGGCCAGTATTTTTTTTGCCTGTGCGCCGCCCAGTTCCAGCAGCAACGCGCCTCCGGGCTTAAGCCTTGAGGGAGCGAGCCTTACAAGCATCCGGGCGACGTCCAGCCCGTCCGTCCCACCGTCCAGCGCCACCCTCGGCTCGCTCAGCACCTCCGGGGAAAGCCCCGGGATCACCCCCGCCGGTATATAAGGCGGGTTTGAAACTATAAGGTCGAATTTCCCGGGCACGGCCTTAAGCGTGGAGGCTTTCAAGAAATCAACCCGCGCCGACAAGCCCAGCGCCGCGGCGTTCTGGGCCGCGCAGGCGAGCGCGCGGGGTGACTTTTCAGCCGCGGTTACGCGCAAAGCGGGGAACTCCGTGGCCAGCCACAGGCCTATCGCCCCGCTGCCGGCGCCGTAATCAAGCGCACGGGCCCGGCCCCGCAGGGAGCGCAGGAAAGCGGCGGCAAGGCCTGCCAGCTCCTCGGTTTCAGGACGGGGCACCAGCACCCTCTTGTCCACCTTCAGCCTGATATTCCTGAAGGCCTGCCAGCCCAGTATGTAGGCGAGCGGCAGCCCCTGCTCTTTGAGCGCCAGGTTGTTCTTGAATTTTTTCAGCGCGGCCGCCCCGACAGCCAGCCCCGGCCCGGCCAGGAGTTCAAGGCGCGGCAGGCGCATGGCGTCGGCCAGCAGCCACTGGGCGTTAAGCCCCGGCTCTTCCACCCCCCTGCCGGAAAGGCGCAAGACCGCTTCAGCCAGAACCCTGCCAGCTTTCATTTCCCCCCCTTGTGCTCTGAAAGGTCAAGCCGGATCTCTTCAAGCATTTCCCTGATCTCCCCGTTCATAAGCGACGGCATATTATGCCAGGAAACCTGTATGCGGTGGTCCGTAATGCGGTTCTGCGGAAAATTATAAGTGCGTATTTTTTCCGAACGGTCGCCGGTGCCCACCTGCTTGTTGCGCTCTCCGGCGTTGGCCTTGGCCTGGTTAGCTTCGCTGATCTGTGTAAGTTTAGCCGCCAGCAGCGCCATGGCTTTCATGCGGTTTTGCCCCTGGGAGCGCTCTTCCTGGCACTGCGTAATGGTGCCTGTCGGGAGATGCGTTATGCGCACGGCCGTCTCCACTTTGTTGACGTTCTGACCACCGGCACCGGTAGCCCGGTAGGTGTCTACCTTAAGATCTTTGGCCTCTATTTTTATCTCAACCTCATCCACCTCGTGCATGATGGCCACGGTAACGGTGGAGGTGTGCACGCGCCCCGAGGCTTCAGTTTGCGGCACCCGCTGCACGCGGTGCACGCCGCCCTCGTATTTAAGCAGGGCGTAGACGTTCTGCCCGGAAATATAAAGCACGGCGTTCTTTACCCCTTTAGCCCCGTTCATGGTAAGGTCCCGCAGCTCCGCTTTCCAGCCCATATTCTGGGCAAAGCGGCTATACATGCGCAGCAGGTCGCCGGCAAAAAGCGCGGACTCATCCCCGCCCACCCCGGCGCGTATTTCAAGAAAGATGTTTTTGGAATCCGCGGGGTCGGGCGGGATTATAAGCAATTTTAATTTTTTAGCCAGGACGGCGGCTTTGGCTTCAAGCGCCGGCAGCTCGGCGGCGGCCAGCTCCGCTATTTCCCTGTCCGTGCTGGACAGCAGGTGGCGGGTATCTTCAGCTTCTTTCAGCCCCCCCTCAAGCGCGGAGGAAGTATCGAGCAGCTGGCGGATGGCGGAGTGGCGCTTTGAAAACTTCTCTATTTCTTCCGGCTTAAGCCCGCCGGAGGCCAGGCGCGCCTCTATCTCGGCGAACTCTCTTTTAATGGCGCTCAATTCTTCTTCAAGCATATGAGGGGAAAGAAATCAGACAGGCCAAAACGGTTCTTTATCGGCGGGCATAAAAAAACGGGCGTTCCATCGCAGGAACGCCCGTTTTAGCCGTTTGGCTACTTGCTCTCAGGCTTTGCTTCAGCCTTGGGAGCGGCGGCGCCTTTAACGGCAGTTTTTTTATTGGCCTCTTTTTTAGCGGGGGCCGAAGAAAGCACCTTGTGTTTAGCCGTATGGCGAGGCGTAACCGACTTGACAACGACCTTCTTAACCTTGCGCGCGACCATTTTCCCGCCCGTAGCGGAGAACTTCTTTTGGAATCTCTCAACGCGCCCGGCGGTGTCGAGCATCTTTTGCTTGCCGGTATAAAAAGGATGGCAGGCGGAACAGATTTCTACTTTAATAACGGGCCTTACGGAGCGGGTTTTAAAAGTGTTGCCGCAGGCGCAGGTTACTTCGCAGAGATCGTATTTAGGGTGGAGGTCGTTTTTCATAGTCTTTCCTTCGAAAATAAGTATTTCAGAATAAATTATAGCATAATTGGGCGGAATTATCGGAACGGATTATTGCGTGGCCGTCCTACCGCTTCCCTATCTTCGCCAGGGGGTTAACCGACTTTCCGGACGGGGTGATGATCTCAAAATGCAGGTGCGGCCCGGTAGACAGGCCGGTAGAGCCTACCTTGCCCAGAAGGCTCCTGGACTTCTGCACGACATCTCCGACCTTCACGCCCAATTCCGAAAGATGCCCGTAGCGGCACATTGAGGCGTCTTTGTGGCGGACTTCTACGGTATTGCCATAACCGCCTTTCCAGCCGGAGAAGGTAACCGTGCCGGAGCGCGACGGATAAACCGGCGTGCCCAGCGGCATGGGAATATCGCAGCCGTTGTGAAATATTTTCCGTTTCAGTATCGGGTGGTACCGCATCCCGAAATTGGAACTTATGCGCCCGAAACTTCTGAGCGGCATGCGGTAGGTGTCCAGGTTCAGATAAACCGCGGGCAGGTAAACCCTGTCCCCCTTGACGAATTTGTAATTGACGAGCAGGGCCGAAGGCGGCAGACCGTTGTCCTCCACTATTTCCGACTTGAAAGATTTCAGATCGCGCCCTTTGCCGCAATAGCGGCGGGCTATGCCGTCCAGGGTCTCGCCGCCGCCTGTTACCTCATAAAGCAGGCCCCTGCCGTTATGCACGCGGATGTAGCCCCCCCGCGACATGAAGATGAATTCGTTGTTGTTGGTGCTCTGGAGGGAGCGGATGTCCGTGCCGTAAGCCGCCGCTATCGAGCGGACATTCTCGCCCTTAAGGACCTTATGGCGGATGTTTATCAGGCGCGGGATCATGCGCAGCGCCTCCGGCGGCGGTTCCACGGGGCCGGGGGGAGTAAGCACGGAAAACGTGGCGTAATAGGCCGGTAAAATGCCTGGGGTGACGGCCGCAAAAGCCGCCGCGGCCAGCAGCGTCCCCAGCCCCAGGGCCAGTTTCCAGCCGTTCCGGGGCCCGATATGGAAGCCCCCGTCAGCCTTTCTCCCTTTACCGGTCAGAACCCATCTCCATCGAGCGGAGGAAATCCTTGTTCGACTTAGTGGCGGACAGCTTGGAGACCAGCAGTTCCAGCGAATCTATCGGGGACAGCGGCGCGAGCACCTTCCGGAGGATCCAGACCTTGTTCAGCTCGTCCTCGCTCATCAGCAGCTCTTCTTTGCGGGTGGAGGTGCGGTTGATGTCGATGGCCGGGAACACGCGGCGGTCCGCCAGCTTGCGCTCCAGGTAGATCTCGGAGTTGCCGGTACCTTTGAATTCCTCGAAGATGACGTCGTCCATGCGGCTGCCGGTTTCCACCAGGGCCGTGGCGATGATCGTGAGGGAGCCGCCTTCCTCGATGTTGCGGGCCGCGCCGAAGAAGCGCTTGGGCCGCTGGAGGGAGGTGGATTCAAGGCCGCCGGAGAGCACGCGGCCCGACGAAGGTGCCACGGTGTTGTAGGCGCGGGCCAGGCGGGTGATCGAGTCCAGCAGGATCACTACGTCCTTGCCGTGCTCGGTCATGCGCTTGGCTTTTTCCAGGACGATCTCGGAGACCTGCACGTGGCGGTCGGCCGGTTCGTCGAAGGTGGAGGCGATGACTTCGCCGCGCACGGAGCGCTTCATGTCGGTGACTTCCTCGG
>JAVHRY010000093.1:0-4409 GCA_036171915.1 Elusimicrobiales bacterium
ATGCCGAGCGAGGGCACGGTGTGCCCCGAGCGCGTTTTGCGTTCCGGTCCCCGTGTCCGCGCCCTCCGCCCACTATTGCTGAGGATATGTGTATTTGCTAAAAATTAATAAGGCTTGGGCCAACACGTTCAATGTTTGGAGCGTAATCAAATGAATTATGTGATGATCCTTTTTATTCTAATGAGCTTGGTTTTTGCGTCTCCTGTAAAATCAGAAGAGACACCAATAGTTAGAAGTGTGGCGGTAATGTTCAAGAATGGTGATATAAAATTAGGATATATAAGTGATCCTAAGATTGATGAATCTAATAACGTGCTTATTGCGGGGCATAAGGGGGAGGAAATACGATTTGTTGAGCTATACCCTATAAAGTATCCGAAGCAAGAGGTGTGTCAGTATTCGGGAGATAACTCCTCGATACTTTTATCGAGTGTTAGTGCTATAGGTCTGTATAAAATGGAGTATGACAATTTGGATGCTAGGATTCCGTGGACAGCAATATCTCGAAAGGCAATTGTTATGCTGCAGGAGAAGCCATTGGCGCAGTATCACTATGACCGTGGAGGTGGATGTCGAGTGTTTGTGCTCAGCTATAACCCGGAAGTAAAAAGCGAAGATTTAGAGAGTCTATTTAATACGAAAGTTATGGATACTAGGAAAGCAGATGTTAAACCATCTGAGATTCTAAAGCTTGAAAAAGATAATATTTTCACCATCTGGAGATGTTGGTATTAAGTGGGTTGTTTAGTATTGTTCAGCATAGGAACGTGAGCAGCGTAAGCTAATTTGGAGGGCGCGGCCGGGGGCCGGGTTAGCAAAACGCGTCGGAGGCCCGAGCTTACGCAAGCGCGAGGGCCGAGACAGCGAAGGGCGAGCACGGTGTGCGAGACCCTGTTTTTGCGTTCCGGCCCCCGGCCACGACCGACTGGGCATCTCGCGGATCTATAATCCAAAGTAATGCAGTGATAAATTATGTTCATCATTAAGAAGATCGTTGAGGCTTTTATTTTGCCGCCGGGGACTATTGTTACGGCGCTGGTGTTATTGGCTTTATACTTAAGGAAAAGGTCGCGGAGCGGGGCGGTTATTTGTGCGGTGCTGGCGGCGGTTTGCTGGGCGGGGGAGACGAGGGTGGTTTCGAGGGCGGTGCTGCGGCCTTTGGAGTCGGCTTATAGCGTGCCGGGGAAGGTGGAGGGGGATGTTATTGTGCTGCTTTGCGGCGGGTCGGGAGATTTGCCTATAGATATTTCGGCTTCGGCGGCGCTGTACCCGGCCACTATGCAGCGCACTTACGCGGTGGCGAGACTGCAGAAGAAGGCGGGGCTGCCCGTGATAGTGTCGGGCGGTGCGCCCTATTCGGACATGCCCGAATCCGTGGCCGCGGCGCGGTACCTGGCCGAGCTCGGCATACCCGCGGACAAGATAATAACCGAGGAAGCCTCACGGGACACCTTCGAGAACGCCGCCTACACGCTGAAGATCTGCCGCGAGAAGGGCTACAAGCGGGTGATCCTTGTAACCTCCTCGTACCACATGCCGCGCGCCGTTTACCTTTTTAAGAAAGCCGGGTTCGAGTCGGTGCTGGCTTACCCTTACGGCCATTTAGCGCCCGCCTCAAGGCGCTGGCATTTGCGCGACTTCCTGCCCGGGGACTCAGGGGACCTGTCCCGGGCCCTTAACGAGTACTCCGGCATTCTGTACTACAAGTTTTATTACCTGGTACATAGGTAATAAAGGCCGCGAAAGCAGTTTTTCATAGTTAAAAGCCGTTAAAAAAGGTAGAATATACGTTCACAGCATGGCCAGGTTATTAACCCGGCCAGGGGCCTTTTTCCCCGCTTGCTGCAGGAGGAAGAGTTTGTACAACGATAAGAGAGTTCGCGTTAACCGCAATATCACGTCCCCGCAGGTGCGTCTTATAGACATGCACGGGACCATGCTTGGCATAAAGCCGCTCATCGAAGCGGTGAACATGGCTAGGGGTTCCAACCTCGACCTGGTGGAAATTTCACCGGCCGCCAATCCGCCCGTCTGTAAAGTAATGGATTTCTCCAAGTTCCTTTACGAGAAGGACAAAGAGGACCGCGAGAACCGCAAGAAACAGAAAGCCGGCGTGCTGAAAGAGATCCGCCTTAACCCGCGCATCGCCAGCCACGACCTGCAGACCAAGATCAAGCACATAGAACAATTTCTTAAAGAGCACAACAAGGTGCGCGTTACCGTGGTGTTCCGCGGCCGCGAGAACCAGCACAGGAACCTTGGAGAGGAAATTCTTTCCGCGGTGCGCGACCACCTTTCCACCGTAGGCGCGCCCGAAGGCCGCCCGCAGATGATGGGCAACCGCATGAGCATCATGCTGGCGCCCATGACGGGGAAGAGCCAGGCCGCAAAACCGGCCGCGGCCCCGGCCGCTAAGCCCGCGGTCAGGCCGGCGCCTCAAAAACCGCCGGCTGCGGTTCCTGCCCCCCCGGCTACCGATCCGAAGCAGGCTCCCGGGGAGTAATTTGTGCCCGTAGCATGGCCCGGCCTTTTCAAAAGGGGTCCGAAATTTATATAATAATCAGGTAAGAGCGCAGCAACGCAAAACAAAACCATGTCAGTGCCGTACCGGGGAATATGCCCGGCGTGCCCGGCAATTGAGCGAACAAGAGAAACACTATGCCTAAAATGAAATCCCACAGCGGCGCCAAGAAAAGATTCAGGAAAAGCACCACGGGCAAATGGCTGCACCGTAAATCCGGCCTGCGCCACCTGCTGACCGGCATGTCCGCCAAACGCGGCCGGGATCTGCGCACCGTAAAAGTCGAGGAAAAGAATTCCTCGGAAGGCCGCCTGCTTAAACTGAATCTGCCCTACGCATAAAACAGAGGGGAGATGCGGAGGTTAAACTCCGGGTTTTAAATCCAGCTTCTGACTTCTAAAAGATAACAGGAATCATTATGAGAATAAAATACAGCGTCGCCAGGAACAAAAGAAAGAAAAGAGTTTTAAAGCTTTCCAAAGGATATTACGGCAACAAGGGCAACCGCCTGCGCCAGGCCAAGCAGCAGGTGGACAAGTCCCTCACCACGGCGTATATCCACCGCCGCGACAAGAAGGGCGACATCCGCCAGCTGTGGATAGTGCGCCTGAACGCCGCCGCCCGCGAGGAAGGCATGTCCTACAGCAGGTTCATGGACGGCATCCACAAGGCCAACATCAACCTTAACCGGAAGATGCTCTCCGAGATAGCCATCCGCGACCCACAGTCTTTCAAGCAGCTGGCCGAGATAGCCAGAAAAGCGATTGGGACCGTCAAGAAAGTTGTCGGTACCGAGAAATAAGGCCGCGCCGTGAACGCCACGGATTGGAAGGGGAAACTGTCCGCAATACGGGACAGTTTTTCCGTTTCTATAGAGAAAAAACCCGCCGAACCCGCGGAGGCGCTTGAGCTGCGCTTCCTCGGGCGCAAAGGCGAACTGGCCCTGCTCCTGCGGGACCTTAAAGATATCCCCTTGGAAGAGCGCAAGCCGCTCGGAGCCCTTGGCAACGCCGTAAAAACGGAGATGCTGGCGAAGCTGGACGGGCTGAAAGGCGCTTCCGGCGCCGCCGGGCCCGCTGTAAAATCGGACCTGGACCTGATGCTTCCCGGCTGGCCCTTCCCCAAGGGCAGCCTGCACCCGCTCACTATTACGCTTAACCGCATGGTGGAGTGTTTCGCCAGGCTTGGCTTCTCCATAGCGGAGGGCCCGCTGATAGAAGAAGATTATTTTAATTTTGAGGCGCTGAATTTCCCGCCCTTCCACCCCGCGCGCGACATGCAGGACACGTTCTACGTGGACCTTAAGGACGCGTCGGGCAAGGACATGCTGCTGCGTACCCACACCTCGCCGGTGCAGATACGCACCATGAAGGGGGCTGAGCCCCCGGTTAGGATAATCGCGCCCGGCCGCGTGTTCCGCTCGGAAGCGGTGGATGCCAGCCACTCTTTCGCTTTCCACCAGATAGAGGGTCTTTACATAGACAAGCGCGTCAGCATGGCCGACCTGAAGTGGACACTTGAGACCTTTATGAAGGACCTGTTCGGCTCGTCGGCCAAGGTGCGCTTTATGCCTTCTTATTTCCCTTTCGTGGAACCGGGCGCCGAAGTGGAGGTGTCCTGCGTGTTCTGCCGCGGCAAGTCCGGCGCCGTGCGCTGCCCCGTCTGCAAGGGCACGGGCTGGCTAGAGCTGCTGGGCGCCGGCGTTGTGCACCCCAACGTGCTTAAGGCCTGCAATTACGACCCGGAAAAATGGAGCGGCTTCGCCTTCGGCGCCGGGATAGAGCGCTTCGCCATGCTGCTCTACGGCATAAGCGACATGCGCATGCTCTACGAGAACGATCTGCGCGTCTTAAAGCAGGTTCAATAAGGGGGGGGGGGGGGGGGGGGG
>JAVHRY010000093.1:4419-10009 GCA_036171915.1 Elusimicrobiales bacterium
GGTTCCGGCAAGGGTATCGGGTTAGCAAAACCCTGTCGGAGGCCGACGCTTGCGTAAGCGCGGAGGCCGAGACGGGGAGTGGCGAGCACGGTGTGCGAGACCACGTTTTTGCGTTCCGATACCCTTGCCGGAACCGCGGGGAAGTATGATAAATTTGGAAGAGAAAACGAAATGAAGATATTATATTCCTGGCTGGCTGACTTTATTGAGAATCCTCCCGCGCCTGCGGCCCTGGCGGCCAAGCTGGGGCGTATCGGCCTGAAGGTGGAGGAAATAAAAAAGACCGGCGCGTCTTTTACGGGCGTCTGCGTGGGCCAGATACTGAAGATAGACAAGCATCCCAACGCCGACAAGCTGGCGCTGGTGGACGTGAACTACGGCCCCGGCGTGCTGCGCGTGGTGTGCGGCGCCAGGAACATAGCCGTGGGGCAGAAAATACTTTTCGCCAGGGTGGGCGCCATGCTCGTAGAAGGCGAGCTTAAGAAGGCCAGGATCCGCGGCGTGGACTCCGAAGGCATGATTTGTTCCGCCGCCGAGCTGGGACTTGAAGGCGACAGCTCCGGTATAATGGTGCTTCCCGAAAATACCTCCGTGGGCCTGGACGCCTTAACCCTTTTCCCCAAAGCCGACTACCTGCTGGACGTTGAAATACTGCCGAACCAGTCGCACTGCCTGTCGCATTACGCGCTGGCGCGCGAGCTGTGCGTTTTTTACGGTCTTAAGCTTAAAGAAGCCGGAATATTCGAAGGCTCCGCCGGAGCCGCCGGCGTGCCGGTGGCCATAGACGCCCCCGAGCTTTGCACGCGCTATACCGCCATAGTGATGAAAGGCGTGCGCGGCGCCAAAACCCCGGACTGGATGGCCGAGCGCTTGCGCGCCATGGGCGCCAACCCCAAAGGCAATCTCCTTATAGACGTCTCCAATTACGTCATGTACGAACTGGGCCAGCCCACGCACTGCTTTGATATTTCCCGGCTGGAAGGCCCGGAAATACGCGCGCGCCGCGCCGTGGCCGGGGAGACTTTTATAACGCTGGATAACAAGACGCTGAAACTGGACCCAGGCATTCTGGTGATAGCCGACGCGAAGAAACCCGCGGCGCTTGCGGGCGTGATGGGCGGCATGGATACCGCCGTTTCTGATTCCACCGACGAGATACTTATAGAATCCGCGAGGTTTAACCCGCCCACGGTGCGCCTGGCTTCCAAAACCACCGGCATAAAGAGCGAGTCCTCCTACCGCTTTGAGCGCGGCACCGACCCCGAACTGACCGTTAAGGCGGCCCGCCGCCTGGTGGGGCTTATACTGGCGGCCGTGCCTGCCGCGGTAGTGGCGCAGATCACGGACAACTGCCCGGTAAAATATAAGCCGCCGGTAATAGAGATAGCCCCGGACCGCGTGAACGCCATCCTGGGCACCGGTATCGCCGACGGCGAGATTTACGCCTGCCTGAAAGCTTTCCAGCCCGAACTCAAAGATTCCAGGCCCTGGAAGTTCGCGGTGCCGTCTTACCGCCAGGATATCGAGTCCGTGTGGGACGCGGCGGAAGAGATAGCCCGCTATATAGGCTACGACGTTATCCCGGCCGTGTCGCGCATGCCCATGCTGCCGTCTTCGGTTACGCCGGCCTGGGCGGTGAGCATGGAATTGAAAAATACGCTGGCCGCGCTGGGTTTCAGCGAGGTTTACAACTACGATTTCGTCTCTGTTAAGGACATTAAGGCCTGCGGTCTGGACTTGCAGGCGGCGGTGGAACTGAAGAACCCGCTGTCCTCCGATTTTCAGTTCCTGCGGACCACTTTGCTGCCGGGGCTGCTTAAGACTCTGCGCTATAACCTCAACCGGGGCCGGGGCTCCGTGATGATCTTTGAAACCGGCACGGCTTACGCCAAAAAAGGGGCGGGAAAGGCCGAGGAAATAAACTGCGCCGGGCTGATGGCGGGGGAGTTCCCGGAAGGCGGCTTCTGGAAGGACGGGCAGGTGTCGGCTGATTTTTACCATCTGAAGGGCGTGGTGGCCAGGCTGTTCGCGGGGAAGGGCGGGTTCCGCTTTGAAATTCCCGAAAAGGCGCCGGCTTATTTTCAGCCCGGGCTTTTCCTTGAGATGAAGCTCGGCGCGAGGTCGGCGGGCTACGTCGGCAAACTTTCCTCCGCGGCGGCGGCGGCTTTTGATTTTAAGGATAACAATATATTTTACTTCGAGATCCCGCTTACCTGTATGGCGGCGGCCTGGAAGCCCGAGTTCTGGCAGAAGATAGCCAAGATAAAGCCGGTGTCGGTTTTTCCGCAGACCTGGCGCGACTTGTCCGTGGTTATAGAGGGGGAGCACGGGTGGGCCGAACTCGAAAAGTCCTTTTCCGGAGTACAGGACCTGGCTTCGGCGCGGCTGATAGACGTTTACAAGGGCAAAAATATCCCCGCCGGGGCGCGCAGCCTTACTGTCCGGTTTACTTTCTCTTCCATGACCGGCACCCTCAACGACGCCGACGTGGGCGCCCGTATGACGGCTATACTCAATAAACTTTCCAAAAACTTTAACGCCAAACTCCGCAGTTAGGCCCCCCCGGCTGTTTGTGGCGCGGGCCGGATGCGGTGCGGCGCCTGCCCGGGCTTGTGGCCCGCCCGGCCGGCTAAGATTAAAGGTAAAGATCAATGAACGCGGTCACACAACCTGCAAACACCCCGCCAAGCGGCGTCAACTTCCGGGAGCGGGCGTTTCCAGCCTGGCCCTGGTCAGGCGCGGTTTTTCTGCTTCTTATAACCGTCCTGGCCTATCTGCCGGTCATTACCAGCGGCGGGTTTATCTGGGACGATGATTCCCATGTAACGGCCAACGTCCTGCTGCGCTCGTTCCACGGCCTTCAGTACATCTGGACCAGGTTAGGCCCAGTGCGGGGCGGCACTTGCCAGTACTACCCGCTCACCTTCAGCGCCTTCTGGGTAGAATTTCAGCTCTTCCGCTACCAGCCGCTCGGGTACCACCTGGTCAACATACTGCTGCACGCTTTGAACGCCGTTCTTGTCTGGCGGATACTGCGGCGGCTGGAAATACCGGGGGCGCTGCTGGCCGCCGCTATTTTCGCCATCCACCCGGTGTATGCGGAGTCGGTGGCGTGGGTGACGGAACTTAAAAATATTCTGTCGGGCCTGTGTTATCTTGCTTCGCTGCTGTTCTACCTGCGGTTCCTGGAGGGCCCGCGTCCCGGGCCGGCTTGCGGCGGCGCGGCTTTGCCTGTCCCGGCGGCGCCGGGTGAAGGCCGCGGCCGGCCTTTGCCGTTCTACTTCTTATCCATTTCGCTGTTTTTTTGCGCCTTGGCCGGCAAGACAGCCACGGTGTCGCTGCCGGTAGTTATCCTGTGCGTTTTGTGGTGGAAGAACGGGCGTGTCGGCCGGAGAGATCTGCTGCTGGTCTCGCCGATGCTGGCCTTAGCCGCCTGCTCGGGTTTAGTAACGGTCTATATTGAAAAATATCAAGTCGGCGCCCTCGGGGCCGGCTGGGCGCTGACGCCGTTGGAACATATTCTGCTGGCGGGGCGGATACTCTGTTTTTACTTCGGCAAACTTGTCTGGCCCGCCGCTCTGACGTTTATTTATCCGCGCTGGGAAGTCAGCCAGGCCGCAGGGCCGCAGTACCTGTTCCCGGCCGCCGTTACTGCTGTGCTGGCCGCGCTGTGGCTGTTGCGTAATAAGATCGGCCGCGGTCCCCTGGCGGCCGCGCTTGTTTTTATAGCGGCGCTGGCCCCTGTGCTGGGTTTTATAAATGTCTATTTCATGCAGTTTTCCTTTGTGGCGGATCACTTCCGGTATCTGGCGGATCTGGGCTTTATCGCGCTATTCTCGGCGGCGGGCACACGGGGCTGCCTGTGGTTAAGTCCGCGCGGCGGGGGCAAACCGGCAGCCATTGCCGCCGCGGCGGCGCTATTGCTGGCCCTGGGCTTAGCGACCTGGCGGCAGGGCGGCATTTATAAGAACGCCGACCGGGTCTGGGCGGATACTATCAAAAAAAACCCCGCTTGCTGGATGGCGCATAACAATTTCGGCATTTCTCTGGCCGGGCAGGGCAAAGCGGAGGAAGCTATAGCGCATTACCGCGAGGCTCTGCGGCTTAAGCCCGGCTCCGCTAATTTCCACAATAACTGGGGGATAGTTCTGGCCGGGCAGGGTAAGGCGGAGGAAGCTATAGCGCATTACCGCGAGGCAGCGCGGCTTAAGCCTGACCTAGCTTCGGTGCAGAATAACTGGGGGCTGGCGCTGGCGGGGCAGGGTAAGGCGGAGGAAGCTATAGCGCATTACCGCGAGTCGTTGCGGCTTAAGCCTGATCTGGCTGAGGTACACAATAACTGGGGCCGGGTTTTGGAGGGGCAGGGTAAAGCGGGGGAAGCCGCAGCGCATTACCGTGAGGCTTTGCGGTTAAAACCGGATCTATCGGAGGCGCATTATAACCTGGCGGTTAATTTGGCCAGGCATGGCAAGGCGGCCGAAGCTCTGCCGCATTACCGCGAGGCTATAAGGATAAAAATCGACCCCCAGTTTTAATTGACACGGCATAGATAAATAGGCGGCGGCCCGGAAACGCGGGAAATTAATTAAAAAAAGCGGCGGCTTATGTATCTTAAAAACATCCTTCTCGTTTCAATGCTGGTCCTGCCCCCGGCTGCGGCGGGGGCAGGACCGGCGAATTATTATTTTATCGCGGTTCAGAACGGCGCATATAATTTTGAAGGCGGGGAAAAGCAGCTGGAGGAATCCTATAAAGCGCTTGGCGGGATGGTCAAGCTGGCGGACGCGCAGAACGTGCGGCTGACGCTGCTGTTCAGCGCGCAGTACGCGGTCTACATAGCTTCGGACCCGGCGCGCCTTGCGGAGGTGGAGGGCTGGAAAGCGGCCGGCCACGAGCTGGGAGCTTACCACCAGGGACCGGACAGAAAAGGCTGGGACGGCTATTCGGACCTGCCCGCCGGCAGCCTGGCGCGCATCAGGAAGGAAGACCGTGCCGGAAAAGCCGCGCCCGGCCACCTGGACTATTTCGCGGCGCTGAACCGGCTTGAACCCCTGATAAAGTCCGGCTGTATGATAGACGGGAAGGATAAAAAATTCATATTGTCCGCCCCGGCTTACGAAATTTGCGGGGGGCCGGCTTTGGCGGGCGCCTCACGCGGCGCGGCCTGGAACAAGGGGGCGAGCGATTTCCTCGCTGTCACCGGGGACAGCGAAACGGTAAAAAAGAACCTGGCCTGCTTCCATCCGGCGGACAAGACAGGGATAGCGGCGGCGGAGAAGGCCTTCTCCGGCCTGCGGCACGGGGTTTACGGCGCGTCGTTTAAAAGCTCCCCGGACGAGTTCGGGGCTTTTTACGCCTGGCTGGCTTTTCTTAGGAGCCTGGACCCGCAGGGGACGCGCAGCCGCACGGTGTCGGCGGTCGTTGACGGCAGGCTCCTGGCTGAAAAACAGGCCCTGTACGTTCCGGCTGTCTTTAAAACAAAAGCACAAAGCGTCCAGCCGCAGCCGGAAGTCCCGAAGCAGGAGCTGCCCCGCCTGAAACGGCTGCAATCTTTTTACGGCACTGTGGGTAAGCTCAGGCTGGGCCCGCC
>JAVHRY010000094.1:0-3582 GCA_036171915.1 Elusimicrobiales bacterium
CGATGAAGCCGCCTATCTTGGAATAGGTCTTGTCCGGGGCTTTATGGTCTTCCGAAAAGTAGAGTTTCCAGTCCCAGCGGTCGGCCGGCACTTCGCTTATGCAGTTACGGCCGTCCAGCACGTTCTGCCAGAACTCTTCCTTGTTAAGTGCCTTGGGGGCTATTATTCCGAGACCTACTATCGCTATTTTTTCATTATTCATAATCTTTGCCTCTTGTTGGGGGCAGGCTGTCCTGACCCTGCTTTTGGGGTAAACGGCTTAAATTGTAATCGGAGAACGGGTCAAAACGGACCCCGTTGTAAGGATTTCATATACATATCTTATTAAAAAAATAAGGCTTCAGGCAATATAAGGTATGGCCAAAAGCCCCGGGCAGGCACGTAAAGCGCCCTGTGGTTGTACGATTTTATACAAAAAAAGGTTATTGACCGCTAATTATTGAGTGCCATCAGGTATAGTTTGCCCTTGCGGGAGGAAAGAGGCGTAGAATATTCAGCCCTGTCGATTATTCTCATGCGGGGGTCCGGGCTGAAGGCTACCACGGCTTTGTAGCGGGTCATTTTCTGCCATTCCCATTCCCCTATCATCTTCAGGGGTTTCATGGTCTTCAGGTAGGACATGTTCTTCTCGTAGTTGAACCAAGCCTCATAATCAAAACCGTTGGCTATTTCGTCCGGGGTTAGCCCGGTCCGGGGTTTGGTGGCCAGGTCCCACTTGGCGCCGTTCCAGGCCAGGTAGTCCTTCATGCCGGCCCAGCTCAGGAAGGCGCACAGGCAAAGAGCCAGAACGGAGGCCGGTTTCGAAAAACGGACGCCCCTGGAAGCGAAGGCGGCCGCCACCGCGAACCAGGGCAGCAGGGTGGTAAGCAGGTAACGGTCAAAGTACTTGGCCCCTATAATAGAAACGCCCAACTGCGCGAAACAGGCCAGGAAAACAAAGCGCAAAGCGGGGCTGCCTGACCGCAGGGCCAGGCCTGAGGAACACATTAGTAAAGTCGCTGAAAATATGGCCGCGGCCGTGGCGGCCAGCCAGAAAAACTGGCTGGCAAACAACCCGGAAGGTTTTAGCTGCGCCCCGCCCAGGGTAAGCGTCCCTATCCCGGAATGGGCCAGGCTGTTTTCAAGATAGGGCAGGGGCCCGTTTATAAAAGCGAAAGCGGCCAGGGCAGCCAGCGCCAGCCAGGGTCCGGCGGAGCTGACGCGGCATTCCAGCTTGTTCCTGCAGGAGAACCGGCGAAGGCTGAAAGCATAGCCTGCGGCCAGCGGCAGCAGCATCATCCCGGTTTCCAGCACGGAGGAGAAAAGCCTGAAGAAAGAGTCGATCATGAAAACTCCCGGGTTCGCAAGGTGCCTGAAGGTGGCGGCCGCGACATAGTTCTCAGAGGCCCAGGTGGGGCCGTTTACGCGGGTAAACCACAGGTAATAACCGAGCATGGCCGCGCCCGGAATGGCCCAGGTTTTCCACAGGTCCCTCCATTTAAAGCGTTCAGAGGCCAGCAGCGCCAGCGTGAACGCCGAGGGCAGGGCGACTCCGATCTGCCGGGTAAGGCAGGCGGCCGCGGAGCAGACCCCCGCCCAGACCAGCGCGGAGGAGTCGCGCGGGTTCTTGATGCGGCGCACATAAAAATAGGAGGCCGATATCATCCATAAAAAGTAATGCATGTCCGTCATGAAAGAATTGGCGAGGACAAGGTACATCGGGTTCAGGCACAGGGAGAGCCCGGCGATGATCTTCTCGAAAGGGCCTATTTCGAATTCGTCCAGGAGCTTTATGAAGATGAATACCCCGCCGGCCGCCAGCAGGACGTTGGCCGCGCGCAGAGCTGAAAAGCTGAAGCCGAAAAACTTTGTGAACAGAGCCCCGGCGATGATATGCATTACCTGGGTTGAGGCGCCCCAGTCGCACAGCGTAAGGCGCCCGGTCTCGGAGAGGGTGCGCACGGCTATGCCGTAGGCCCAGTCGTCGTTGAGCGGGAAATTATAAGCCCACGGCGCCAGCATGGCGGAAAAAACAATGAATATCAGTACTACGATGTATTTCTCGTGTTTGCCCACGGCTAACCCCTTAACCAGGTAAAAGTCTACAAAATAGGCGGGGCCTTTTCATAGGGTTTTGTGTTTTTTGTGATTATTCCGGTTACGCCTGTTTTATAAAAAAAGGATAAGTATTATAATATCCATGGCCGGGAAACACTATTATGGATACATTAACCTTAAGCAGGCTGCAGTTCGCTGTCACCGCCATGTTCCATTTTCTCTTCGTGCCGCTCACGCTGGGCCTGGGCTGGCTCGTGGCCTGGTTCGAGACGCGCTACGCGTTTACCGGCGACCGGCGCTGGCTGGCCGTTACCCGCTTCTGGGGAAAACTTTTTCTTATAAATTTCGCGCTGGGCGTGGTTACCGGCCTGACCATGGAGTTCCAGTTCGGCATGAACTGGGCGGAGTACGCTAAATACGTAGGGGATATCTTCGGGGCGCCGCTGGCCATCGAGGCCATGGCCGCGTTCTTCCTGGAGTCCACCTTTATAGGCGTCTGGGTTTTCGGCTGGGACCGGCTGTCCGCCAAGGCGCACGCCGGGGCCATGTGGATAGTAGCTTTCGCCACCAATATGTCAGCTCTTTGGATACTGCTGGCCAACGGCTGGATGCAGCACCCCGTCGGTTATATCCTGCGCAACGGCCGCGCGGAGATGGCGGATTTTACGGCGCTGCTCACTAACCTCTACGGCTGGCTGGAATTCTTTCACACGGTGCTCGCGGGCTGGGTGATAGCGGGGTTCTTCGTTATGGGCGTTTCGGCCTGGCATTTGCTGCGCAGAAACCAGGAAGAACTTTTTAAAACGTCTTTCGGCGCGGGGGCGGTCTTCGCTTTTGCCAGTTCTCTGCTGCTGGCCGGGGTGGGCGACCAGAGCGCCATCAACGCCGCGAAGAACCAGCCGGCGAAATTTGCGGCCATGGAATCGGTCTGGGCGACGCGCTCCGGTGCCCCCTATACCCTGCTTACAATTCCTGATCCCCGCGGCGGCCGCAACGCCGTAGAGGCGCTTAAAATCCCTTACGCTCTTTCTCTTATGGCTTTCCATTCCCCCTCCGCCGAGGTCAAAGGCCTGAACGGCTTCCTGCCGGCGGACCGTCCGCCGGTGCTGCCGGTTTTCCTGAGCTTCAGGGCCATGGTGGCCCTGGGCGGGCTCTTTATACTTCTTTCCGGGGCCGGGGTCTGGTTCTGGCGCCGGGGCCTGCTGCAGAACTACCCGCTTTACCTTAAAACAATGCTCTTCGCTATCCCGCTGCCTTATATTGCCATACAGCTGGGCTGGGTAGTTACTGAAATGGGGCGGCAGCCGTGGGCGGTTTACGGGCTCATGCGCACTTCGGAAGGCGTTTCCAAGACGGTCACCACGGGCCAGGTCTGGCTGTCGCTCGGCGGCTTCACCCTTTTCTACTCGGCCCTCGGCCTGGTGGACGTCTGGCTGCTCGCCAAATACGCGCGCAAAGACATGGAAGCGTAGAGGGTCAATCGCGGCTGGGCGGCACGGCATGGGGGCCGGAACGAAAAAACAGCGTCGCGAGCACGGTGTGCGA